>JAKFCK010000206.1:0-12527 GCA_036676685.1 Chitinophagaceae bacterium
TGTACGTCCCTGATATAGGTTGACAACAAAAGTCACCTTGTATGGAAGCAAATTTAAAAGAGATCCGGAAGCACCGCTGTTATAGCGAAGATTTTAAGAAGGGAATAGTTGCCAGTTTTGAGAAGGGGGAATTTAGCATATCCCAGCTGGAAAAATTATACGGGGTTGGAAGTACCTGCATTTATCGCTGGGTATACAAATATTCGCGGTTTAATAAAAAAGGCTGTAGAATTGTAGAGATGGAAGACAGCAGTCAAAATAAATTAAAAGAGCTGGCAAAGAAGGTAAAGGAACTGGAGCAGATGATAGGCCAAAAACAAATTGCGATTGAATATTTAGAAAAAATGATTGAATTAGCTAAGACTGATTTAAACATTGATATAAAAAAAAATTACAATTTGCCACCATCACCTGGTTCAAATCTAACAAAGAAAAAATAGCCTTTTCAATGAGCCAGCTTTACAAATATGTAGGTATAACCAGGCAAGCGTTAGATCAATATCGCCGCCGCCAGGATGTATTTGACAATAGGGTACTTTGCTTATTAGCGGAAGTGGAAGAGTTGCGAAAAGAACACCCAGGTTGTGGTTTGGAAAAAATGTATTATAGCTTAAACCCTGATTTTATAGGTAGGGATAGATTTATAGAACTCTTTATGGACCTGGGTTTCAGGATAAAAAAGCGTATAAATTACAAGCGAACAACTTATTCAGTGGCTTCAAAGTATACAAACCTGATCAAAGGGCTGTCGATATCTGCACCCAGCATTGTTTGGCAATCAGATATAACCTATTATGATGTAAACGATAAGTTTTATTATGTTGTTTTTATTATTGATGTTTATACAAAAGTGATTGTTGGATATACGGTATCTGACAACATGAGGGCAACGGCTAATGTTACGGCATTGGAGATGGCACTTATGAACAATAAGCCACCTGTAATCCATCATTCAGACCGAGGGGGCCAATATATTTATAGCGAATACATCAACCTGTTAGAAGCCAATAAATGCAAAATAAGTATGTGTAAATCCTCTCAGGATAATGCCTATGCTGAAAGGATAAACAGAACAATTAAAGAAGAATACCTGGATTATTGGCAACCAAGAGACTTTAAGCAGCTAAAAAATGATACAAAACGGGCGGTAGAACATTACAATAACAAAAGAATACACAACAATCTAGAGCGGAGTAAACCTTCAGCATTCGCTCAAAATTGGAAGAAACAACTAATAAAAGACAAAAAAACTATCAATATTTTTAATAACGAACTAATATAAAAACCTGTCAACGCTATTCAGGGATTTACAAGGTAGGAAGGATTGGCAATAGGCAATAAGCAATAGGCAATGAGCGATCGGCAACTCACAACTCACAACTGACAATTCACAACGGACAACTCACAACAACATCAGTAGTGAATCTTTTAAACCACTACCTTTATTGTGCCGGTTAAAAATCCCTTTATTTAGAATTAAACATCACAAAAATTAAAATACGCAAGATGAATTTTGGAAAAGAGTTTGAAAAATATGCTGTAAAACACAGGGGCATCAGCAGCAATACCCTGCATGGTTATATCAATCACAACGTAACTAATCTTACGCCTAATATCATTGAAGAACGCCCGATGAATGTGGCTGTGATGGATGTATACAGCAGGCTGATGATGGACAGGATCATTTTCCTGGGTTACCCTATCAGCGATGAGGTGGCAAATATTGTGACGGCACAATTGTTATTTTTAGAAAGTACAGACCGTAGCAAGGATATCCAGATGTATATCAACAGCCCCGGTGGAAGTGTGTACGCAGGATTGGGGATGTATGATACCATGCAATTTATCAGCCCGGACATCGCCACGATCTGCACAGGTATCGCTGCAAGTATGGCGCAGGTTCTCATGTGTGCAGGAACACCAGGTAAACGGACCGCGCTTAAACACAGCCGTATCATGATGCACCAGCCCAGCGCGGGTGCTATGGGCCAGGCCAGCGATATCGAGATCACCGTAAATGAAATTCGCAAACTCAAAAGGGAGTTGTATGATATCATCGCTCATCACACCGGGCAGCCTGTGGCAAAGATCGAAGAAGATTGCGACCGGGATAAATGGATGACAGCACCGGAAGCAAAAGAGTACGGATTGGTGGACGAAGTGTTGCTAATGAATCCCAAAAAAATAAAAAAAACATCCTGATTGTTACACCCTGTTAATCTTTATAAATTTTATATATGAATATTTACAATACAAACATTAGACTGGAGGATGATGATCCCGAAATGCCTGATATGCCGGAAAACCCAATGGAAAAAATGATGAGCGGATGGAGATTCGATAAAAAATTCATCGAGCAGCGGAAAATATTTTTATGGGGCCCGGTTGATGATAAATCTTCTAAAGATATCACCGACCGCCTGATGTACCTGGAAGCGATTGAGCCAGGTAAAGAAATCACGTTTTACATCAACAGCCCGGGCGGTGTGATCACCAGCGGGATGGTGATATATGACACTATGCAAATGATCACTTCACCGGTAAGCACTGTTTGTATGGGTATGGCGGCCAGCATGGGTAGTATATTATTAAGCGGCGGAGAAAAAGGCAGGCGTTTTATTTACAAACACGGCGAAGTCATGATCCACCAGCCGAGTGGTGGTGGCAGGGGTACAAGTGCCGACCTGGAAATTATGGCAGTGCAGATGAAAAAGGCAAAGGACCTCGGCGCAAAGATCCTTGCAGAAAACTGCGGGCAAACTTTCGAAAAAGTGATGAAGGATTTTGACCGGGATTACTGGATGAATGCGGAAGAATCCATAGCGTATGGTATAGTGGATGGGGTAAAAGATACACTGTGATCATTCCATAATAATCACTGCCTCGCATCAACAGATCCGGAGGTTATTTAAAATAATAAAGCTGCAAGCCCGTTTAATGGATTGCAGCTTTCTTTTTAGGCAGAAGCCATGCATCATTTTGCAAATGAAAGCTGTCATAATTACGCATTCTTGAAAAAGGCGTGTACCTTTGCAAGCGTTTATGCGGTGTATCTGCAACCTGAGAAAACTATAAAATAATTTAATGGCGAAACAACAAATATTACATTGCTCTTTCTGCGGGCGCAGCCGGGACGAGGTCAAAATACTGATCGCGGGCCAGGATGGACATATCTGTGAAAATTGCGTAGAGCATGCACAGGAAATCATTGCCCAGGAATTAACCAGCAATATAGAAGCTAAACACCCTGCTTCCGGGAACCATAAACTTTCTGTAAGGAAACCGATCGAGATCAAAAAGTTCCTCGACGAATACGTGATCGGGCAGGATGATGCCAAGAAGATCCTCGCTGTTTCCGTATATAATCACTACAAGAGGCTTAACCAGAAAATAGACGATGTTGAGATTGAGAAAAGTAACATCGTTATGGTTGGGGAAACAGGTACCGGTAAAACATTACTGGCAAAATCTATTGCCCGCATGTTGAACGTGCCCTTTGCTATTGTGGATGCCACAGTATTCACAGAAGCAGGATATGTGGGAGAGGATGTGGAAAGTATGCTTACCCGCCTGTTGCAGGCTTGCAATTATGACGTGCAGGCAGCGGAAAAAGGGATTGTGTACATTGACGAGATAGATAAAATTGCCCGCAAAAGCGATAACCCCTCTATTACAAGGGACGTGAGCGGGGAAGGTGTGCAGCAGGGATTATTAAAGTTACTGGAAGGCAGCGAAGTGCTGGTTCCCCCGCAGGGCGGCCGCAAGCACCCGGAGCAGAAGCTGATCAAGGTGAATACGCAAAATATATTGTTCATTTGTGGAGGTGCATTCGATGGCATAGACCGCATCATCGCCCGGAGAGTAAATACCAATGCGATCGGGTTTAACGTAAACAAAGAGCTGCAGGATTATCAACACGATAACCTGTTACAATTCATCAACGCGGTGGATCTTAAGCATTTCGGGTTGATACCGGAATTGCTGGGCCGTTTGCCGGTGGTCACCTACCTGAATCCCCTGGATGCAGAAACCTTAAGAAATATTCTTACAGAACCCAAGAATTCCCTGATCAAACAATTCACCCGGTTATTTGAGATAGAAGGCATTCATCTCACTTTTGAGCCGGAGGTATATGATTTCATGGTGGAGAAAGCATTGGAATATAAATTAGGGGCAAGGGGTCTTCGCAGCATCACGGAAAGCATTTTGACGGATGCAATGTTTGAACTCCCCAGCCAGAAGATAAAATCATTCGAGGTAACCCTGGAATACGCACAACGTAAGTTTAATATCAGCAAGCTCAGTATGCTGAAAGTAGCTTAAAACCGACAAAATATTTCATCCGCCCGGGCATTTAAAGCCCGGGCTTTTTTATTTTAATTAAATCCCCTCATTTTAGGTGATTGCGATATTTCACTTTAATTTCGCCACGCAGTAAAAAATGCTGTATTCATTCAAAAAAATAAAACAATGGTTGATGTTATTCTTGGTTTGCAGTGGGGTGATGAAGGAAAAGGAAAGATCGTAGATTTTTTTGCAAAGAATTATGACGTGATCGCACGTTTCCAGGGTGGGCCTAATGCAGGGCACACATTGTACGTAGGCGATAAAAAAATTGTATTGCACCAGATCCCAAGCGGGATCTTTCATGAAGAAAAAACGAACCTGATCGGCAACGGTGTTGTACTGGATGCGGTTACCCTAAAGAGGGAATGTGATGCAGTGGCAGCATTCGGGGTAGACTATAGAAAAAATCTTTTTATCAGTGAGCGTACTCACCTTATACTTCCAACACACCGCGCATTAGACAAGGCCAGCGAGCAATCTAAGGGTGCAGAAAAGATCGGCAGCACATTGAAAGGTATCGGGCCCGCCTATATGGACAAAACAGGGCGTAATGGCCTTCGCGTGGGCGATTTACTCGACAAGAATTTTACAAGCCAATATATCAAACTAAGATTGAAGCACCAGCGGCTGTTGGATAACTACGGCTTCCAGGAAGATATCACTTCATGGGAAGAAGAATTTTTTGACGCACTCGAATTTTTGCGTTCATTCAAGATCGTGAACGGGGAATATTTCATCAATGAAAAAATCGCCGCAGGCCAGAGAGTATTGGCAGAAGGTGCCCAGGGAAGTATGCTGGACGTGGACTTCGGTACCTTTCCTTTTGTAACAAGCAGCAGTACCATCTCGGCTGGTGTATGTTCCGGCCTGGGTATAGCACCCCAAAAAATAAAGGAGGTGATTGGTATCAGCAAAGCTTATTGCACACGGGTGGGCAGCGGTCCTTTTCCTACTGAACTACAGGATGAAACAGGTGATTTTTTACGTAATGCCGGGAACGAATTCGGTAGTACTACCGGCCGGCCCCGTCGCTGCGGATGGATTGATGGCGTGGCGCTCCAGTTTGCCTGTATGATCAATGGTGTCACACAGCTGGTGATGACAAAGGCAGATATTTTAGACGGCCTGGATGAATTAAAAGTGTGCAACAGCTACAAGATCAATGGGGAGGAGAAAAACTATATCCCCTTCCAGATGAACAGGGTACAAATTGAACCTCAATATAAATCCTTTGAAGGATGGAAGACCGATATCAGCGGTATGTCAGATTATAATTCAATGCCTGATGCAATGAAAATCTATATAGACTATCTTTCCAACTTCATTAAGATTCCTGTGAAGTATATCAGCAACGGCCCGGGAAGGGAACAGATCGTTTCTGTGTAAAAATTAAAATAAAAAAAGCCGGGAAATATTTGGCGGTTTAAAAAACTCGTAGAAATTTTACAGCATTAATTCTTTTAGCATGGCTACCAAACGGAATATTGAAAAAAAGACTGTTGCAAAAAATAATGCAGCGCCTAAAAGCACACCTGGCAAAAAAGGGAATTCAAAATCCAAGGCAGAAGATGATGACCTGGATGATGATGACGAAGTAGATGATGTGGAGTTGTCTGAGCCTAAGGCTGCAGCTAAGGCAAAGGGACCGGGCAAGAAGAAAAAATCAGCTGATGATGACGATGATGATGAAGAGGATGATGATGTGGAAGTAGATGATGAGTGGGAAAAAACAGAGGATGATGATAACTGGGATGATCCTGACTTCGAAGAATTCGATTTGCCAAAATCAAAGACTAAAAAACCTACCACTAAAAAGGCAGGGGATGAAGACGACCTGAAGATAGATGATGACTTTAAAGAATTCGGATTATTTGATGATATAGATGGAGGTGCAGGCTTTGATGATGAAGATGATTATTAATGGATAAAGTGAAATTAACAACCGAAGAATTTACTTTTAGCGATTATACAATTTTTAAAACTAAAATGTTGAACTGGGCAAACCGGTTCAACATTTTTTGTTTCCTGGATACCAATGGCTACCTGGACCAGCAGGGCAGTTTTGATTGTATCCTTGCTGCCGGGAGTCGCAGAAGCCTGCAGATGGAGCCGGGCATGGCTTTCCTGCAATTGAAGAATTTTTATGACGAGGATCCGGGTTGGTTATTCGGGCACCTTGGTTATGATCTGAAAAATGAAGTAGAATCTCTTCATGATAGTAAAAAGGATGTGGTTGGTTTTGGGTTGGGCTTTTTTTTTGAACCGGAATTTCTTTTACAGGTCAGCAATAATTCAGTAAGCATAAGTGCGCGGGAAGCAACGGGTCTACAACGGATTTTTGACGATATTTTACAAACTGATATTCAGTCGGGATACAAACCCGGTGTTACACAAACTACGATACACAGCAGCCTCGACAAAAAGGGGTACCTATCCATTATTGAAAAATTAAAAGAGCATATTCACCGGGGAGATTGTTATGAAATAAATTTTTGCCGGCAGTTTTTTGCGGAAGATATTTCCATTGAACCTGTTTTGCTTTACACCGAACTGGTGAAACATTCTCCCAATCCTTTTGGTGCTTTGTATAAACTAAATGATAAGTTTTGTCTTTGTGCAAGTCCAGAAAGGTTCCTGAAAAAAGTACAGCAGGATATTATCTCCCAGCCTATAAAAGGAACAAGCAGGCGCAGTTTATTGGATCAGGGCCAGGACGAAAAAAATAAACAATACTTACTCGATAGCCCAAAAGAAAGAAGTGAAAATGTGATGGTGGTAGACCTTGTGAGGAATGACCTGAGCAGGATATGCGAAGAAGGGTCAGTTTATGTGCAGGAATTATTTGGTGTTTACAGTTTTCCGCAGGTGCACCAGATGATAAGCACCATCCGCGGAACGGTGAAAGGAGGGTTGCCATTTACCGATGCGCTTAAAGCCACTTTCCCGATGGGCTCTATGACCGGTGCGCCAAAAAAGCGCGTGATGGAACTTATCGATACTTATGAAACCACTGCAAGGGGATTGTTCTCGGGTTCCATAGGTTATATAACACCCAACGGCGATTTCGATTTTAACGTGGTGATCAGGAGCATTTTTTTCAATGCATCAAAAAAATATCTTTCTTTTTCTGCCGGCAGCGGCATTACTTTTTACAGCGACCCGGTAGAAGAATACAGGGAATGTATGTTGAAGGCACAAGCGATCCGCGAGGTTCTGCAAAAGGTGGCTCATATTTCGCTGGAAGAATAAATGATCCACCCGTTGATCTTTGCGGCGGTATAAAATATAGCACTATAAAATTTTCAGGAAACCTTTTTCTTAGACCGGTTGTAACGTGCCGGGTAAACGGTTTTGTTGGTAGGAATGTTATTGTCGCCGAGTAAATACTGCACACATTCATTTAAGATCTGGTATTTACCCGCGAGGAATAATTGCATTTTATCATTAGGCAGTACAAGTTCATACTGCCCGTTGTTGCTCAACATTTCATCAAAGCCGGGATTGTACCTGTTGAAGACAGCGATATCCATCGAAATATTCTTGGCAATGATCACCGAATTAAATTTACCGGAAATGTTTTGTGTTTCTGCCTGTTCCATCTCAGCCACAGATAAAGACGGTTTGTTATTGTACGGGTTGGTTACTGTTGCGCCGGTATTATAAGTTTGAAATCCCTTATTAAATTCCGGGGAAGATCCTGTAGATCCCGCTCCTTCCATGATATAATGGGTGGCGATAAATTTTTTCACATGGTTGCGGCTTTCTTCCGGCAGGTAATACTGCAGGTTCCAGAAATTTTTGCTGCCACTTCTTTTAATTGCACTAAACACCCTGCCTGGTCCGCCATTGTAGGCGGCGATCACCAGCAACCAATCCTTGTTCATTTGTTTATACAAAGTGAGCAGGTATCTTGCCGCTGCATGCGTACTCTTATGATAATCCCTTCTTTCATCAAAGGAGGCATTCACGATCAATCCATAATCCCGGGCCGTGTAAGGCATAAATTGCCAGGGCCCGCCGGCACCAACCCAGCTTGTTGCAGCTGTGCTAAGGTTACTTTCTATCACGGCGAGGTACTTCAATTCCCTGGGCAAACCGTACTGTGAGAAGATATTGTCGATCAGGTTAAAATAGGGCGTTCCCCAACCCTTCATTTTTAAGAGGGATTTACTGTGGCCTCTCAGGTAATCCTGCATATAGGATTCAGCGTAAGGATTTACCTGGCTGGAATACGGAAGCTTGGGATTATAGGAGAACTGCGAAAAAAGATTCTTAAAACCATAACGCGTGAGCTGGCTGAAGTATTGGACCTTATCTTTCGGGGGGATCTTCTTCTGGTGCACAATCTCATTGATCACTTCGTTCTCCGCAGCAGTGTCTTTTCCGGAACTGTCTATTATCACTTCCATCTGCGTTGCACCGGGCTGTTGGGCCTCGGCTGCACCCGCCCAAAGGCCGGCGGCGCATACCAGTGATATAAGAAAAGATTTAATCATATTTCTGTTTCAACGTTGCGGGAGGAATATTTATTCAATAGCTCCCCGGAAATGTTCAGCAAAGTTAACTCATCTTCTTTATTGGTCATAACCTGCAATCCGAAGGGCATGTTATTACTGTGTGAAAACAGCGGCAGGGAAATGCCGGGAAGCCCGGTCAAATTAGCCAGTACAGTATATATATCAGCAAGATACATCGCGATGGGGTCCTTTTCGTTGTGGCCAATATGAAAAGCCGTCTCGGGGCTTGTGGGCATCAGGATGGCATCAGCATCGCGAAAGATGGCCGTCATTTTTTTTACCAGTAAGGTCCTGATTTTCTGTGCTTTACTAAAATAGGCGTCATAGTACCCTGTGCTCAGCACAAACGTGCCGAGCATGATCCTTCTTTTTACTTCCAGGCCAAACCCTTCGGTCCGGTTATTATGATAAAAATCGCTGAGATCCGCAGCGGGTTTTTCACTCCGGTGCCCGTACCGCACCCCATCGTAGCGGCCGAGATTGCTGCTTGCTTCGGCAGTGGTTAACACGTAATAGGCGGGCACAATAAAATCAAGTAGGTCAAAATCGACTTCCTGCACCTGGTGCCCGTCTTCCTGTAAAGTAGTAATCAGTTTTTTAATCTTCCGGCGGATCTCCTCGTCCAGCGATGGATGATCCAGTGCCTGCGGAAAATAACAAAACCTGTATTTTTTATTGCCGTTTTGGTTAGCGGTGTTAAGCGCTTTTGGGGGATTGAGCAGCATGGTGCTGTCCATGGGATCTGGCTTGCTCATTACGTGCAACAGGATAGACACATCCGGCAGGAATACACCGAAAATGCCGATCTGGTCAAACGACGATGCGTAGGCAATCAGTCCGTACCGGGATAACCTGCCATAAGAAGGTTTCAGGCCAATGATGCCGCAGAAGTCTGCGGGTTGTCTTACGGAGCCGCCAGTGTCGCTTCCCAGGCTCGCCATACATAACCCGGCCTGCACGGCCACAGCGCTGCCTCCGGAGGAGCCACCGGGAACCCTGTTGTGATCCAGGGCATTCAATACTTTGCCATAACAGGAATTTTCGTTTGTGCTGCCCATTGCAAATTCATCACAGTTGCAGTTCCCGATAATGATGGCATCTTCATCCAATAAATGTTGCAGGGCGGTGGCGGTGTATAAAGATTCGAAACCTTTCAATATTTCAGAAGCTGCAGAAACCCGGTGTCCTTTATAGCAGATCACATCTTTGATGGCGATCACCACACCATGTAATTTTTTAAGGGGCTGCCCGGCAGACCTGGCCGCATCAAGTTCGGCCGCTTTTGCCAGGGCCTCTTCGCTATACACCTCCACAAAAGCGTTAAGCTCCTGATGTTGGTTGATCTTTTCGAGATAATGTTGTACAGCTTCCGTGCAGGAGGTCTCCTGTTGCT
The DNA here is from genome assembly GCA_036676685.1 of Chitinophagaceae bacterium. Lineage (GTDB taxonomy): Bacteria > Bacteroidota > Bacteroidia > Chitinophagales > Chitinophagaceae > Ferruginibacter. Next base: position 10,258 of record JAKFCK010000206.1, read on the forward strand.
GCAGGGCGGCGTGATAGTTTGTGATACCTTTAAATGAAAACATTCGGCAGAGAGTATAGTAAAATAAAGAAGCCGAAGGGCGTCACTCAACTCCCCCTAAAATAATGGGAAATGTGCAACACACTTCGGCAAAAACAAATTGGTAATATTTTTATTGAGCAGCCTCTTGTTTAGGAGCAGGCTTTTCTTTCATCCCTTCTTCAATCTCTGATTTTACAGTAGTTTTTGCATCGTTGAATTCACGAATACCTTTTCCAATACCCCTCATAAGTTCAGGGATCTTCCTTCCTCCAAATAATAATAAAACAATCAGGATGATAAAGATCCATTCACTTCCCCCGGGAAATGAGAATAAAAATATTGCGTTCATGGAATTAACTAACATAGCTAAAAATTTATGCTGTAAAGATATAAGTTTTCAGCCAACATTGGCTTTACTTCCTGAACCGGTTTGGCATTTTATGAAAGGATTAATACGGGCGATGGGGATCATCTTAAGTACTTGCCACATTTGGCTTTGCCATTGGCAGCTTCAAAAGGTGAAATGCCCCGGGCGCATGATGAACAAAAAAGAACTGCTGATAAAGTTACAGCAAACATTAGAACGAAGAACATTACATTCCGTCTCATGGTGAAGAGGTTTACTTGTGAAAAAATGGTAAGCGTAAACTTGGAGGAGACTCTTCAGAGGTATTGTAATGTGAACCCAAAAATAGCTAAAACAATTGCATTTGCAACCCCGGGGGCATTAAAAAAGCGAATAGTTTTCACTATTCGCTGATATTCAATCAGTTTTATGCTAAAATTAATTGGAAGGCTTTTTGGCCACTGCCATTCTTTTTTCCTTGATACGGGCACTTTTACCACTCCTTTCCCTCAGGAAATACAGTTTTGCCCGACGTACACGGCCAACTTTATTTAAAACAATGCTCTCAATATTTGGAGAATAGATGGGGAATAAACGTTCAACACCTACGCCGTCACTGATCTTACGCACTGTAAATGATGCAGTTGCTCCAGTTCCCTGGCGCTTAATTACTACACCTTTGAAACTCTGGATACGCTCTTTGGTACCTTCCAGGATCTTATAGTTAACGGTAATATTGTCACCTGCTTTAAATGTCGGGAGCGTTGGGATTGTTGTCAACTGCTCATGAACAAAATCAATTGCGTTCATATATTTTTATTTTTCGGAGGGCGAAGGTAAGGAAAAGTTCCTAGTTAAAACCTCAAACCTAAAACTTTTTTAAAAATAGACAATTGACAATGGGCAATTAGCAACCGGTCTCCAAACTTTGAGACCATTTGCCTATTGCCCATTGCTTATTGTCAATTTATTACAATAACTATCGTGCGATATTAATAGCCCTCTTTTCCCTGATCACGGTTACTTTGATCTGGCCCGGGAAGGTCATTTCGGTTTGTATCTTTTGTGCTATTTCGAAACTCAGTTTATCACTATCCGCATCAGAAACCTTGTCCGCTTCCACGATCACTCTAAGTTCCCTACCGGCCTGGATAGCATAAGCTTTTTCCACACCATTGTAGGCAAGCGCCATATTTTCCAGGTCTTTTATACGCTGGATGTATTGTTGCATGATCTCCCTGCGTGCTCCCGGTCTTGCGCCACTAATGGCATCACAGGCCTGGATAATGGGAGAGATCACGTATTGCATCTCCATCTCATCGTGGTGAGCGCCAATAGCATTCACCACGGCTGGGTTTTCACCATATTTTTCGGCAAGTTTGGCACCCAACAAAGCGTGGCTCAATTCTGTTTCCTCATCCGGTACTTTTCCGATATCATGTAATAAACCAGCTCTTTTAGCCAGTTTCGGGTTCATACCCAATTCTGAGGCCATGATGCCGCAAAGATTGGCAGTTTCACGGCTGTGCATTAATAAATTCTGCCCGTAAGATGACCGGAACCTCATTCGGCCCACCATTCTTATCAGTTCTTTATGCAGGCCATGAATACCAAGCTCTATCACCGTTCTCTCCCCGATATCCATTACCTGGTCGTCTAACTGGCGTTTTGTTTTTTCTACTACTTCCTCGATACGTGCAGGATGAATACGGCCATCGGCCACAAGGCGCTGCAAGGAAAGGCGGGCGATCTCCCGGCGAAGGGGATCAAAGGAAGACAACACAATAGCTTCCGGAGTATCATCTACGATAAGGTCTACACCGGTTGCCGCTTCAATAGCGCGGATATTGCGACCTTCACGGCCGATAATTGACCCCTTTATTTCATCACTTTCCAGGTTAAA
>JAKFCK010000207.1:0-4621 GCA_036676685.1 Chitinophagaceae bacterium
GTAAAAAATATTATTGCCGTGGTGAGTGGTAAGGGAGGTGTAGGCAAAAGTACAGTGAGTGCTAACCTAGCCCTGGCACTGGCAGCAGGTGGAGCGAAAGTAGGATTAATGGACGCCGATATCTACGGGCCCAGCCAGCATATTATGTTCGGCATACGTGGAGAGAGGCCGTTGATGAAGGATCACAACGGCAAGGGGCTGATCGTACCTATAGAAAAGTATGGCATCAAAGTGATGAGCATTGGATTACTGATAGAGGAAAAACAGGCGGTAGTGTGGCGTGGCCCAATGGTGAGCAGCGCAATACGACAGTTTGTGAGCGAAGTGGACTGGGGTGAGCTGGATTATCTCGTAATTGACATGCCACCCGGCACCGGCGATATTCACTTGACTATCGTGCAAACTGTTCCTGTTACAGGAGTGATCGTGGTGACCACGCCACAACTCGTAGCTATTGCCGATGCCAAAAAAGGAGTTGCTATGTTCAGCCAGGCTCAACTGAAAGTACCGGTGATTGGCCTGGTAGAAAACATGAGCTACTTTACACCAGCGGAATTACCGGAAAATAAATATTTTATTTTTGGAAAAGACGGGGGCAAACATCTCGCAGAAGAATTTGATATCGCGCTGCTGGGCCAGATTCCCATTGTGCAAAGCATACGTGAAGGCGGCGACAGCGGGGTACCTGTGATGGTAGGCGATGACGAGATCAGCAAAAAAGCATTTGAGGAATTTGCCGGTAATGCGGTAAGAAGTATTGCGATGAGAAATGCCAACATGCCTGCCACACAGATACAGGAAATTATGACCCCCTCCGCTTCGATGCCATAAGCATTCCCGGTGAGCATGACTGATCCCTGTGGTTCAAAATAAATATTAATACATATAAAACACCTTGCTTTATGGCAGGGTGTTTTTATATGTAGCCCCAAAAAAAAATAATCACAAGGATATTGCAAGGACCAACAATTGTTGATGTTCATTTAACCAAGGCTTTGGTAAATTTCCATTTGACATTGATTACTTTAGCTTATGAGAATGCTGTCTGTAATATGCGTTTATACAATTTTGATAATATTGGGTTGTAAACCGGCAAAAAAAATGGATAACGAAATATATAATCTTCCGAAGCCCCCTTCAGGGGGTTTGGGGGCAGCATTTGATACGCAGGGCCACCGTGGCTGTCGCGGCCTGATGCCGGAGAATACTATCCCGGCCATGCTTCATGCATTAACACTTGGCGTAACTACTTTAGAGATGGACGCAGTTATTACCAAAGACAAAGAGGTAATCTTATCCCATGAACCATTTTTTAACCACGAGATCACTACCAAACCTGACGGTAGTTTTGTAAATGAAGCTGAGGAACGTGCATTGAATATTTACCAAATGAATTATGAAGAAGTACGAAAATTTGATATCGGCATAAAACCCCATCCCCGTTTTCCCGGGCAGCATAAATTCAGGGCGGTAAAGCCAACACTGGACAATCTTTTTGACAGTGTTCAGCATTTTATGAAAACCGCAAAACGACCCTACCCGTTTTTTAATATTGAGACGAAATGTTTACCTGTTGGCGATAACATTTATCATCCCGAACCAAAAGAATTTGTAGACCTGCTCATGAAAGTTATCCGGGAAAAAAGAATGGAAAAACAGGTGACGATACAATCCTTTGACTTCAGAACGCTGCAATATCTTCATAAAAATTACCCTGGTATACCCACCGTGATGTTGATCGAAGAAACTGATCTCAGCAGCTTTGAGGAGCAGCTGAAAAAATTAGGTTTCACCGCCAATGTTTACAGCCCACACTATTCATTGGTAAATGCAGATCTCATCAAAAAATGTCATGATAAAAATATGCGGATCGTTCCGTGGACAATAAATGATAAACCAACAATGGAGAGATTAAAAAAATCAGGAGTGGACGGAATAATATCAGATTTCCCGGACCTTTTCGATTAATTTCTCACTACCGGGCATGAATATTTGCTTTTCCTGCCGAATTTGTAAGACAATCCCACAGTACCCACGAGGTAATGATCATTCATCGAAGGGTTTGCCGACTGGCTAAAGCCGTCAATGTAGTCTGTATTTGTAAGCCGGTAAGAACCTTCAAGGTTAAGGGAAAGGTCTTCCGACAAATAATGCCTTAACCCCACACCTATCGGCACCACAGGCTTTTGCATCTTGGCAGGCTTCGTGATATCTATGGCCAACCCGTTAACCGTCGAAGAATTTGCACCAAAATACCCTGATTCAAAATCCCTGTAATCCATGTTGGTGTTAATATAAGCGATGCCCACCCCTGCAAATACATAAGGTTTCCATTTAAATAAATAGGGAGTCAAAGATTCCAGGTTGACTTTTAGCTGCAGGCCAAACTCCCTGAGCGTGCCTGTAAATTTGAAAGCCCTGTATTTACGGTATTCCGGCCTGTCAAATTTTGTTTCATCACCCTTTAGTGTACCGATATTAAATGCGAATCGTAGAGCCACCGCCGGGGAAAGTATTCGGGCCGCATACCCGCCAAAACCGGGGCGGGTAGTTTTTATGGATCCCCAGACACGGGGCGCCAGGTCGCCCTGGTAAACAAAAGCCCCGCCTGTTAAACCTAATTCATATTTCGCAGGAAATAACTGTGCGGCAACACCATTAAAACATAGGGCAAAAACCAGTAACATTCCCCAACGCAACGACTTAACCAATGCCATCAACAACAAATTTAACCAGTAAAAAAAATATTTTTATGTAGAATTTTTTCGGAATGTACAGTTTAGGATAATTTGATTTTATTCAATAAGCGCTGCCTTGTGCAGGAATTGTGCCGAAAGAGCCCCTCGACCAGGAATATGCATTAATTTTCCCTCCTTTGTTATGCCAGCCAATCGAGGGCGTTACGATACAATAATTTTTCTTTTAATTCCTTTTGAAATGCCATGTCTTCTATCAACTTACCTGGATGTGCTTCTCCCAACGGAAAAGGGTAATCACTTCCTAAGCAAATTTTATCTTCCCCCATTACATCAAGAATATATTGCATGGCTTTGGGATCATGAACCAGGCTATCTATCCAGAACTGCCCTATATATTCACGCGGGTTAGTGTTGTTATCTACTGCAACAAGATCCGGGCGCACATCAAAGCCGTGTTCGATCCTCCCGATGGTCAACGGGAATGAACCACCCCCATGAGCAAAAGCAACTTTAAGTTTAGGGAATCTTGTAAACACCCCTCCGAAGATCATTGAACAAATTGCACGGCTGGTTTCGGCAGGCATACCCACCAGCCATGGCAGCCAGTATTTTTGCATCTGCTGCTCTCCCATCATTTCCCATGGATGTACAAATAAAGAACAACCTAGTTCTTCCGCCCTTTGGTAAAATGGGAAAAAGATAGGATCGCCCAGGTTCATCCCTTTAATATTACTGCCGATCTCCAGCCCAGGTAATTTTAATTCGCCGAGGCATCGTTCCATCTCCCTGATAGCCAGGTTTACATCCTGCAGGGGCACTGTACCAATACCGATAAATCGCGCCGGGTCATTTACAACCGTTTCGGCAATATGATCATTGAAAAAACGCGAAGTTTCCAAACCGTCTTTTGCCTTGGCCCAATAATTAAACAATACCGGGATCGTTGAAAGCACCTGGATGCTCACCCTGGTTTCATCCATTTCTTTGATCCTGAGCCCGGCATCAAAACAATTATTGTCCACTTCACGAAAAAGCTTATCCCCTTTCATCATACACGCTTTACAATTGCGATGTTCCAGGTGGATAAATTCCCCATACCCGAATTTCTGCACCCAGTTAGGCATTTTATCGGGCATGATATGGGTGTGTATGTCAATCTTCATTTTATTTCACGCTAAGTCGCAAAGAAAACGCATAAGACGCCAACTAATTTTAGTTTGTATAGTTGCTCCCCTGCGTGAGGTTATTATCCTTTTTTAATTGGCGGAGCCATTACCGCCCCGCATTTATTACAGGTCCTTTTATGTTCATCGCTGTAAAAACCTTCCATCACAGGAGGTAATTGTTTTACGATGTCAGAGACATGGAGGTGTTCTTCATATAGTTTGTTGCCGCAGTTTTCGCAATACCATAAAAACCCATCCTCTTCACTTTCCCTCACTTTTTCAATAACAAGCCCCACCGTATTTGGGCCGCGTTGAGGGCTATGGGGGGTTTTGGGCGGCAACAAAAACATGTCCCCTTCATTGATAGGAATATCTTTTCGAACACCTTCGTCTATTATCTTCAACACAATATTCCCCTCCACCTGGTAATACAATTCTTCGCTTTCATTGTAGTGATAGTCTTTGCGGGCGTTCGGCCCCCCAACAACCATTACAATGAAATTTTCCGCATCCTTATAAATGCACTGGTTTCCTACGGGAGGCTTAAGCAAGTCCCGGTTTTCTTCAATCCATTTTTTTAAATTAAAAGGGGCTGATACTGCCATAATTTTTGTTTTTTAGTTTACCTGCAATCCTGGTCCAGGGTAATACAGGTAACAATCTTTTTGAAAATGATGGAGCATAAAAATAACCTATTTTTGACTCATGCAATTGGATATTCCATATCACCTGGAAAATTTTATCGGGGGTAATTTC
>JAKFCK010000208.1:0-1973 GCA_036676685.1 Chitinophagaceae bacterium
CGGTTCTTCCTGGGAAATAATTCTACCAAATTAGAGCCTGCTATTTACATGAATGATGTGTTCAAAAACATTACGCCGTCGCTGAGGCTGGTGCAGAAATTTTGAGTGGTGAATGGGTGAATGAGTGAATGGGTGAATGAGTGAATGGGTGAATGGTGAATGGTGAATAGTGAATGGAGGGAGATTCGACACAGATTACAAATTTTAGCTAATGAAACATGGCTCCATAGTTGAAAGCCGTATTACCGGAAACGTTTACGGAAGTTCTGAGATTACCCTCCATGAAGTCATGCAAAAGCGTGACAAAATCAATTAGCTTTTATTCAAACTTAAAAGTTCCCACCGTGTTAGATCCGGTTTTGCACATACAGAATGATATTGAAATAACCTTACCGGTAAAGCCTTACACATTAACGCAGCTATGCCATATTTATAATGTCTCCCCGAAAACATTCAAAAAATGGTTGCTTCCTTTTCGCGAAGAGCTGGGCCACAACGGAAGAACGATGTTTACGATTTCCCAGGTAAAGATCATTTTTATAAGGCTCGGTGTGCCGTATGTCTTAAAGGAGAGAAGTTGAGGGCCGTGCCGGACCGGTACAGGTCGGGGGAGGCGCATTAAGCGAAACAGGCAGTCATAACGAACTGCTGCAATACTTTTCTTCAGTACTTAAAAAAAGATCTCCGGCTTCCAGGAGATCTTTTTTATTTAAATTATTTTGAGATTCGTGCTTTCCATGGGATTTCCTCAACCCCTGATAAATGGCCGGTATACCGGGCGAGCACAAAAAGATAATCACTCAACCGGTTGAGGTATTGAATAACCAACTGGTCCACGAACAGTTTTTCTTCCTGCATATGTACACATATGCGTTCCCCCCTGCGGCATACACAACGGGCAATATGTAACTGGGATACGGCAATATGCCCTCCCGGCAAAATAAAAGACTTCATTTCCGGTAACACTTCGTTCATCTGGTCAATCTCTTTTTCCAGCAAAATGATGTCCCCGGGTTTCAGATCGGGGATCTTCATCAATGGCGCTTTGTCCGGGTCACAGGCCAGGGAAGAGCCAATGGTAAACAACCGGTCCTGGATCTCTTTGAGTAAGGTTTTTGATGAAGGATCAGTTAAGAGATCACTGCAGAGCCCGATGTGAGAATTCAATTCGTCTACCGTACCGTAACTTTCAATCCTGAGATGACTTTTGGGTACTTTTGTGCCGCCGATCAAACTGGTCTGCCCTTTATCCCCCGTTTTTGTATATATCTTAAATGCCATATAGGATTTATTTTAAAGAAGAAGAAACTACAGGCTCAACACAGGATCCTGTTAAAGGTTTATCGCCTGGCTGGCCAAAGGGTGTTCATTCAACTTATCTGATTCTATCATGCCGTCCTTTAAACGCACCACCCGGTGAGCAAAATGAGAGATATCTTCTTCGTGTGTCACTAAAATAATGGTATTGCCATCGGCATGGATCTTTCCAAGAATGTCCATGATCTCGTGGGATGTGGTGGAATCGAGGTTACCCGTGGGCTCATCTGCGAGAATAATGGCCGGATCATTGATCAATGCACGGGCGATAGCGACCCGCTGGCACTGGCCTCCACTCAGTTCATTTGGTTTGTGGTGCATCCGGTCCTCCAGTTTTACTTTAGCCAATACTGCAGCAGCCCGTTCTGTACGCTCTTTTTTGGAAACACCGCTATAGATAAGTGGCAGGGCTACGTTTTCTGCCGCCGAGAGGCGGGACAACAAATTGAACTGCTGGAACACAAAACCGATCTCCTTATTCCGCACAGCCGCCAGCTCATTATCTTCCATACTGCTCACGTCCCTTCCATTTAAAATATAACGGCCGCCTGTAGGGGAATCCAGGCATCCAAGGATATTCATCAGGGTAGATTTGCCGCTGCCGCTGGGCCCCATGAGTGCTACATATTCATTCCGGAAGATATCCATGCTGATAC
>JAKFCK010000209.1:0-6670 GCA_036676685.1 Chitinophagaceae bacterium
CACGGATAAAAAAAAGAGTACATACGAGAAGGGAAAACAATTTAATTTTCATTGGTTAAAAATAAGTAACCTTTTCGTTAACGAATTAAGAAAAATAAGGGATGGAAAACTCAAAAACACATATGTAAGATTTTCCCCAAAATTGGCTTATACCTGGTTTCAAAGGTGGTGCTAAATGGTGAGGCACAGGATTTGCTTATATCGTTGGCATGATAAAAACTCTGATCTATGCAGGACTGCTCTCAGGCATAATGATATCCTGTAACAACAACGACAGCAAAAAATCCTCGTCTCAAAAAACAGAAAAAGACAAGAAGGTTACTAAAAGAGATTTAAGCATCACGCCAGCCAATGCTTACAACAATATTTTTTTTGACAGCATGGTCTTAGTGAATTATTTCGCACAAAACAAGGTAAACGATACACTGGTAAGACGGATGACCAGTTTTTATAATGCCAGGAATTACCAGTTCGCCTGGTTTACCGGCAATGGCCTTACCGAACAAGCCCGTGGCTTTTGGAACCTGCATAATTATCAAACCAGCTACGGAAAGGACACCCTCCTAAAAAATAAATCCCTGCAGAAAAGAATGGACAATTACGTGGAAGAAGCTGAAGGTTTTAATGTTTCTCCTACAGATAAAAATATCTTGAACACCGAATTGTTGCTTACTCAGCATTTTATTATCTATTCGTTGAATAATATAGAAGATGGTTATATCAAGCGAAAGGAAATGGAGCGGTTTATTCCAATTAAAAAACAGGATGCACTGTTGCTCGCCGATTCTTTAATTACGAAAAAACATAAGGACAACAAATATTACGAAGATGTAAATAATTCGTATAAGTTGCTTAAGGAAAAACTTAAAGCCTATTACGCCATATCACAACAGGGGGGCTGGCCTACCATACCGGCTTCCAGCAAAAAACTAAAACCAGGAGTGTCATCACCCGAGGTAATCCTGCTTAAAAAAAGGCTCTCATTAACCAGCGATATGGCTGCAGATACCACACCCATATTTAATCCTGCTTTGTCTGCCGGCATCAGCAATTTTCAAACAAGATTTGGTTACACACCTACCGGCGTTCTTACCGAACAACAAATCAAGGATATGAATGTACCGGTGACAGACAGGATCAAACAACTCCTGGTGAATATGGGCCGTATGCAATGGATCATCCAGGAACCTAAAGGAAAAATGATCGTGGTAAATATCCCCGAATTTATCCTCCATGTAAAAGATGGTACACAGAAAGTTTTTGATATGAATGTGGTGGTAGGCAAGGAAGGCCACAATACCATGATGTTTACCGGCAACCTGAACCAGGTGGTTTTCAGCCCATACTGGAATATTCCTCCCAGCATTGTACGCAAAGAGATATTGCCGGCAATGGAACGTAACCCCAATTACCTGGCAGATAATAATATGGAAACCGTTGGCAATGACGAGGATCTCCCGGTGATCAGGCAGTTGCCCGGTGATGGCAATTCTTTGGGTAAGGTGAAATTCCTCTTTCCTAATAGTTTTAATATTTACTTCCATGATACACCCGCTAAATCTTTGTTCAATAAAGACAAGCGCGCCTACAGCCATGGTTGCATAAGATTGAGTGACCCGGCAAAAATGGCCAATTACCTGCTGCAGGATGATCCCGAATGGACCCCGGAGAAAATAAATGCGGCTATGAACAGTGGTACAGAAAAGTATGTAAAACTTAAAAACCCGGTGCCGGTGTTGATCACTTATTATACAGCATGGGTGGACGATAATGGTTTACTACATTTTGCCGAGGATATATATGACCATGACAAAGTGATTATGAATAAAATGTTTACTAACGGGTAATTGCCCGAAATAAAAGAGAAGTTACAAAGCCGGGAACCAAGCAGTTCCTGGCTTTGCAATTTTACGGGCTTCCGACTCCTCATTGCCCGATTGGTAAATATTCTATACTTACCCGCGTTTTTCCCGCCCCTAAACCGTCCCAGCCAGTTACCGGCTTGGCTGGCGCCCGTTATTAAAAATCCGTGTGCATTTTTGGTACATCCGTATTACCCTTTCATAAATTATTATATATAATTATTTTGCTTTATCTTGGAAGGCTACAAACCCTGGTTATGAGCAAATGTATTCTCGCCGCATTTTTTTCCCTGGTTGGCTTCGCCGGATTCACACAACAACTTTCAAGGCCAAAACTCGTAGTAGGAATTGTAGTCGACCAAATGCGATGGGATTATCTTTACCGTTACTATTCCCGGTATACAGCAAACGGTGGCTTTAAGCGCCTGATGGGCAAGGGATTTAATTGCAATAATACACTGATTCCTTATACGCCGACCTACACTGCCTGCGGCCATGCAGGCATCTACACCGGGTCTATCCCAGCTGTCCATGGTATTACCGGTAATGATTGGTTTGATAATGATAAGCAACAGTATGTTTACTGCACAGAAGACCCGGGTGTTTCCACTGTAGGTAGCAGCAATGCCAAAGCGGGCCAGATGAGCCCCGTAAATTTGTTAACGACAACAATCTGCGATGAGTTAAAGTTAGCCACGAATTTCCGGAGTAAAGTGATAGGCGTTGCGTTAAAGGACAGGGGAGGGATCTTGCCTGCCGGGCACACTGCCAATGCCGCCTATTGGTATGATGCCAATTCCGGTGATTGGATCACTTCCACTTATTACATGAAAGCCTTACCTAACTGGGTGAATGATTTCAATAAGAAAAAATTAGTTGATCAGTTTTATGCTAAAGGATGGAGTACGCTTTATCCCATCGACACTTACCTGCAGAGTACAAAGGACGATAATAATTACGAGATCAAAATGCTGGGGCAGACCTTTCCTTATAATTTCTCCTCCCTGGTCGGTAAAAATTTTAATCTTATCATGGGCACTCCTCATGGCAATTCTTTGACCACCCAGTTCTCAAAAAATGCAATTGAACAGGAACAATTGGGGATGGATTCGATCACTGATTTTTTGACGATAAGTTACGCATCCCCCGATTACGTAGGTCATTCCTTTGGGCCAAACTCTGTGGAAATGGAGGATACCTACTTAAGGCTGGACCAGGACCTGGCAGAACTGCTGGATTACCTGGACACAAGAGTGGGGAAAGATCAGTACCTGTTATTTTTGTCCAGTGATCATGGCTCCGCACATAATCCGCGGTTTATGAAGGATAATAAAATTCCGGCCGGAAATGCAGATGCAACTAAAATGTACGAAGCCCTGAATAGTGGGTTAAAATCAAAGTTTGGGGCAGCCGACCTGGTCACAGGTATCGTCAACTTCCAGGTAGTGTTAAACCTCCCGGTGATAGAAGGGAGTAACAGGCTAAAAATTGCAGAGATTAATGCCTGGATACTTCAGTACCTGGGCAAGGAAGAAAGTGTGGCACAGGTATTTTCCATAGCCGACCTGGAAACTACGGTCTTGAACAGCAACATAAAAAAAATGATTGCGAATGGCTATTACAAAAAACGCTCGGGACAGATACAAATCGTCTACAAACCGCAGTGGCTGGAAGGTTTCGACAGGGGAGGTACTTCACACGGGTTATGGAACCCCTATGATGCACATATCCCCCTGATATGGTATGGCTGGAATATTCAACCCGGATCTTCAAACCAGGAAAACTTCATGACCGATATCGCTCCCACATTAGCTGCACTTCTTAAGATCCAGGCGCCCAGTGGTAGTATTGGGAAACCGATCACAGAAGTGACCAGGTAAAACATAGCTGCCTTTGCCTTTTGAAAAATACCTTATGCTTAACTCTGCTTAATCACTTTTAACTTTTAAATACATCGTTATGAAAAGTAAGAAGTGGATCATCGTGAGCGTTATGCTGTGTCTTGTCCAGTTCAGCCTTGGCCAAAAAGCAATCGTTGATGATAAAAAATTTTTCCAGGATGAGGAGCCCGTTGAAATGAAGGTTTACACAGACGTCAGGAATTTGCTGGCGCAAAAAAAATCGCTCAATTATGTGTATGCCACTGTAAATTGTACTTTCCCTGGCAACAAAGTCGTCGATGGCCAGGTGCGTATCAAACCAAGGGGGCATTTTAGGAAAGAAAATTGCAGGCTTTCCTCGCTCACGTTCGATTTTAATAACAAAGACTACCCTGCATTCTCAAAACTTGGCACTTTAAAACTGGTAGGCGGCTGCGGAACGTCAGAAAAAGATGAACAATACCTGCTGAAAGAATACCTGATTTATAAAATGTACAACCTGTTAACTGATATGAGTTTCAGGGTTCGACTTATGCACGTGAATTATAATGATACCAGGGGCAAGGTAAAACCCTGGACGCAATATGCATTTTTTATTGAAGACATTGATGATATGGCTAAACGAAATAAGTGCAGGAAAAAAGAAGCCGTGAATTATGCTCATCATAACCTGGATCGTAACCACGCCGCTTTGGTATACCTGTTTCAATACATGATCGGGAATACAGATTGGTCCATGCCATTTTACCACAACATCAAACTCATCGTGGATAGAAAAGACACAATGTCCAGGCCTTATCCCGTAGCTTATGATTTTGATATGACGGGACTGGTAAATCCTCCTTATGGCGGTGGTAACCCGGAATTGGGCCTGGAAAAACTAACAGACCGGCTATACCGGGGATACCAAAGATCATTTGAAGAAATAGAAGCCGTTGCTAAAATATTCTGCCAGAAAGAAGAGGCCATTTATTCGCTGGTAAACAATTTTACCCTGTTGTCGAATAAAAATAAAAATGACATGCTTGCTTTTATAGGCGATTTTTTTAACCAGGTTAAAAATAAAAAAAGGCTCAAAAATATCTGTGTTGATAATGCATTGGTAAATTAACCCGGTTATTCCATAACCAAAAAATATGAAACTTACAACTGACCTCCTGAGAGAAACTGCGCTTTATGTGAACGATTATTACAACAATCATTTTGGGGCTCAATACAGCTTTCACAATTATAACCGAACGCTTAATATTGTGCGACACTGTGATGCTCTGGCCGTGCGGATGCAACTGAACAGCCAGGATGTAAAACTAAACCACCTGGCTGCCTGGTTTGTAGAACTTGGATATACTTCTAATTATGATGAGCCACAGGAAGCGGCTGTAAGCCTCGCCCGGGATTATTTTAAAACAACCGGGGCAGTTGATGAAATTATGCAGCAGATCGAGGACAGTATCCTGGCCACCCGGGAGCCCCAACAACCGGTATCCATTGCTTCCCAGGTACTGTGTGACGCACGCATGTATCATTTGGGAAGTAAGGGTGCTGCTGAGCATCTGGATGCATTAAGAGAAGAATATGCTGCTGTTGCCAATAAAGAATATACAGACCAGGAGTGGCTGGCAAAAAATATAACTTTCATCAGCAATCACTTTTATTTTACGACATCAGCACGCGACCTTTTTCAAAAAAGAAAAGAAAAATTGCTGGAGCAGTTAAGGAAAAAATTAAATCAGCTACACGACCAGCAAAATGAAGCGCCGGACCCGGCCGGAATTGTTGAAAAAATTCCTGTCATTAAAAACATTCCTGAAGAAGATGCCAAACTGGAACGAGGTGTAGAAACCTTTTTCAGGATCACGGAACGCAGGCATATGGAATTGTCTAAAAATGCGCATGATAAGGCAAGTCTCCTGATCAGCGTAAACTCGATAGTGATCTCCATTGTATTGTCAGTTTTATTTACTAAACTTGACGATAACAAACACCTGTTGTTACCGACTTTGTTGTTGGTGATTACTTGTACTACCACGATCATTTTTGCTATCCTTTCTACCAGGCCCAGGATCATTGACGGCAACTCTAAAAGTAAGCCGGCGGATGACCATGAAATAAATATTTTGTTCTTTGGCGACTTTTCTAAGTTATCCATCACAGAGTACAAAAAAGAAATGAAGGCAACCTATAAGAACAGGTCCGACCTTTATGACAGCATAACCAAGGATATCTATTACCAGGGTATCATCCTGGTGTGGAAATACAGGTACATAAAGATCTCTTACAATATTTTTATGTACGGTTTTATCATTACTATTCTGTCTTTCATTATAGCATTCGCGGTGCACACGAGCAGGTAAACCGTAAAAATAAGTAACATGAAAATTCTGGTCAGTTTTTGTATTGGTTGTTGCATCTTCATTTTGTGTTGCAGGGGAAAAGCGAAAGCCCCCGGAGATCAAAGCATGGATACCGCAGGGGCGGTTTACGAGTTTCAGCAACCAGATGCGAAATGGGAACTGCCCTCGTCGCTTCATGAGATATCCGGTATTGGTTTGTTGAACGATTCTATTATGGTTTGCCAGGAGGATGAGAACGGTATGCTTTACCTGTTTAACCTGTTTACAAACCAGGTAGACAAAACGATCAGCTTCGGTAAACAAAATGATTACGAGGACCTGGCGATCGTGGGAGACGATGTGTATGTGTTACAATCCAACGGCAACATTGTGCAGGTCGCCGGTTACCTCGGTTCTCCTGTAGTGAACAAATTCAAAACAATACTTTCAGGGAAAAATGATACAGAAGGGCTCTGTTATGACCCGGTGAGCAAGACACTGCTTGTGAGTTGTAAAGACAAACAGGATGCCGGTGAAGTAGCAGCAACGGCAAAATCAATATTTGCGTTTAACATGAATGATAAAATAATTGCAG
>JAKFCK010000210.1:0-6650 GCA_036676685.1 Chitinophagaceae bacterium
TGCAACCTGCCATGGTCCATGGTCCATGGACTACTTCAGTATAGTCCTGCTGATAACGATCCGCTGCACTTCACTCGTCCCTTCATATATCTGTGTGATCTTGGCGTCTCTCATCATGCGTTCTACATGGTATTCTTTTACGAATCCGTATCCCCCATGGATCTGCACAGCTTCGGTGGCGGTCCACATAGCTGTTTCGCTGGCGAAAACTTTTGCCATACTACTGCTGAGCGTGTAGTCCTGTTTGTTATCCTTGTCAAATGCAGCTTTCAGGCAAAGTAAACGTGCAGCTTCTATCCTTGTGGCCATATCAGCCAGTTTAAACTGGATGATCTGGTGGTTCATGATCTCGGTACCGAAAGCTTTTCGTTGTTTGCTATAAGCCAGTGATAATTCGTACGCGCCGCTGGCGATGCCCAAAGCCTGGGACGCAATCCCGATACGGCCACCCGCAAGTGTTTTCATGGCGAATTTAAACCCGAAACCATCTTCACCGATCCTGTTTTCTTTGGGCACTTTCACATCGGTGAACATGATCGTATGCGTATCACTTCCGCGGATACCTAGTTTATTTTCTTTGGCCCCAACCGTTACCCCATCCCATTTTTTCTCAACGATAAATGCATTGATGCCGCGGCTCCCTTTACTTACATCCGTTTGGGCAATTACCAGGTAAACGCTGGCGCTGCCACCATTGGTGATCCAGTTTTTGGTGCCGTTCAGGATGTAATGATCTCCCTTATCTTCTGCTGTTGTTTTCTGCGAAGTGGCATCACTACCGGCTTCCGGCTCACTCAATAAAAATGCGCCGATATATAGTTCACCGTCTTTTTTGCCCTGGGCAAGGGGAGTAAGGTATTGCTGTTTTTGTTCTTCTGTGCAGTATTCCTGCAGGCCATAACAAACCAGGCTATTGTTCACACTCATACACACACTCACACTGGCGTCAACCTTACTTATCTCCTCCATGGCCAGTACATAACTCATGGTATCCAGGCCGCTACCGCCATACGCGGTATCCACCATCATACCCATGAAACCAAGATCAGCCAGTTTTTCGATTTGTTCTTTGGGGAATTTTTGTAATTCATCTCTTTCAATAACACCCGGGAGGCATTCCGACTGCGCAAAATCACGGGCAGCCTTTTGAATCATCAGGTGTTCTTCAGAAAGTTGGAAATCCATATAGCAAGGTTTTTAGGCTGCAAAAATAAGGGAAGGGTACTGTGTTTTAAGATATGTAAGTGGTTATTTTATTTGTGTTTAAGGTTATGGTGATTTCCTTTGTTTTCATCTAAACTTTCCGCCCGCACGATGTTAGTTTTATATCTTTGAGCCGGCATGAGTACAGCACAACAGAGTATAAAGGTCCAGAAATGGATTGCGGGAATTTCAATTATCCTTTTTATTGTCAAGATTTTTGCCTGGTACATTACCGGCTCCGTAGCTATTCTCACCGACGGATTGGAAAGTATTGTAAACGTGGTGGCCGGTTTGATTGGGCTTTATAGTTTATATGTTTCTGCCAAGCCAAAAGATGTGGACCATCCCTATGGCCATGGTAAGGTTGAATTCATCTCAGCTGCCGTGGAAGGTACTTTAATTGCTGTTGCAGGTTTTGTCATCATTTACGAAGCCATCAATAACCTGCTTTACCCTTCCCTGATAAAAAAACTCGATTGGGGTATTATCCTTATCGCTGCCACTGCTGTCATTAATTACATTGCCGGCTCGGTCTGCGTGAAAACAGGTAGAAGAAATAACTCCCTTGCACTCATCGCAAGTGGCAAACACCTTATTTCTGACACTTATACCACCCTGGGAATCGTTGCGGGACTGATGCTCCTGTATTTCACAAAAATTACCTGGATCGACAGTGCAGTTGCCCTGTTGTTCGCGTTGGTGATCATTTACACAGGTGTCAGAATTATCCGTAGTTCGATAGCGGGTATAATGGACAAAGCGGATGAAAGATTGCTGCAGGAATTAGTGACTACATTAAATCAAAACCGGAGCGTTAACTGGATCGACCTGCACAACCTCCGGATCATTAAATACGGGCCCACCTTACACCTGGACTGCCACCTGACCGTACCCTGGTATTTTAATGTGCATGAAGCGCATAAAGAAATCGATACATTATCTGCACTCGTGAAAAAGAATTATGGGGACACGGTGGAATTATTTGTGCACTCGGATGGCTGCCTGGATTTTAGTTGCCCTATCTGTGATAAGCTGGAATGCCATGTTCGCCAGCACCCCTTCCAGGAAAAAATCGAATGGACCATGGCCAATATCTCGAGCAATAATAAACATCGAATACCATCCGTAAATGAAGAACCTGTTAGATAAAGATTATTGGGAAACCAGGTACCAGCGCCACGAAACGGGCTGGGATATCGGCAGTGTATCTACCCCGCTAAAAGCCTTCATCGATCAGCTGCCTGATAAAAAGATGTCAATCCTTGTTCCCGGCTGCGGGAATGCGTATGAGGCTGAATATTTATTAGCGCAGGGATTTACGGATGTTACGCTGATTGACATTTCACCGTCACTGGTAGAAGCCCTGAAGAAAAAATTCACAGCGGAGGATCAGCAAAAGATCCGTATTACCTGCGCAGACTTTTTTGAACACAATGCCACTTACGACCTCGTGCTGGAGCAAACTTTTTTCTGTGCATTGGACCCCGGGTTAAGAAAAGCGTATACGGATAAAATGTTTGAATTGTTGACTGATAAGGGCTGGCTTGCGGGGGTATTGTTTAACCGGGAATTTGAAGGTGGCCCACCGTTCGGTGGCCATAAGGCCGAATACCTTGCCCTGTTCGAACAAAAGTTTACGATTAAGGTGATGGAGGAATGTTATAACTCCATACCGCCCCGTGCAGGTACAGAATTGTTTTTTATCCTCGAAAAAAAGCATGGTACGGTTTAGCTAGCCGGTGGATTACCTTTTTGTCGAATTGCGTATTAATGCAAAACAATATGATGAAAGAAGTAAGAATTATCCCTATTCGCAAAACAATTGCCCTTGTGGCGCATGATAATAAAAAAGCGGAACTTATAGAATGGGCAGTTTACAACAAAGCGTACCTGGCCAAACACGAATTGATCGCAACTGGTACTACAGGACGTATGCTGGAAGAGGAACTGGACAGGCCGGTGAAAAAAATGCTGAGCGGGCCATTGGGCGGCGACCAGCAAATCGGCGCAATGATCGCTGAAGGTAAAATCGATATCCTTATTTTTTTCTGGGATCCGATGGAAGCGCAGCCACACGACAGTGATGTAAAAGCTTTACTAAGATTGGGCGTTGCCTGGAATATATTATTAGCCTGCGACAGGGCAACTGCTGATTTTATAGTTACCTCCCCATTAATGCAGGATGTGTATGAAAATACCTTGCCCGATTACTCTCTTTACCTTAGAAGAAAAGTGAATTAGTCGCATGTAGTCTGCACTTACCTTAACAACAGTATTGTACCTTTCAGCGATGCCGGTTTTTCATTTAAGAACTCGTAGGTACTGAACCATGTAAAACTACCTGTATTTTGCTCCCTCCCTTTCAGGAGCCCATCCCACCCCACGGTGTAGTCTTTTGTAGAAAAAACCAGTTGCCCATACCGGTTATAAACAACCAGGGAATAATTATTCAACACACCGGTAACTGAAGCTTTAAACAGGTCGTTCAATCCATCATTATTTGGTGTAAAAGCATTTGGGAATTTGATCCGGTTTAAACAGTCTTCCATTGTAATAATCGAAAATTCTTTTGATCTGCAACCAGCTATATTCGTGGCCTCCAGCCAATAGGTTCCTGGAATGGAGATATTGATGGTATTTGTTGTTGCACCGGTTGACCAGAGGTAGTTGTCAAACAACTGTGTTGTTTTTAATATTAATGTAGTGCCCCTGCAGAAACTGGTATCTGCTACCAGGAAATCTGCCGGCGCAGGTTTGATGATTGTGATGCGTGTCGTATCATATGCATTACAATTGTTTGCGGATGTGACCCTAACCCAATACACACCCAGGTCCCGAACAGTAAGAGTCTGATTTGTTGAACCATCGGGCCAGAGGTAAGCCACAGGTCCGCCCCCTGCATCCAGTATCCTTTGTTCACCCAAACAAAGCGTTGAATCGTTTGATAAGGATACTAAAGGCAGCGGATAGATTTCGGGTACTGATAAAGTATCCTTTGCCATACAACCAGTTGAATCCGTTGCAATCACGGAATACTGCCCGGCTGAGGATACTACAATTTGGCTGGTATTCGCCCCTGTGTTCCACTGGTAGTGCGTGAATCCGGGGCCTGCTATCAGTGTTTTGCTATCACCGTGACAAAAACTCGTATCTGGACCCAGTGAAATCGAAGGCGTGTTGTACACGTAAACCCAGGCACTGTCCGTGGAAAAACAACCAGGACTGCGTTCTGCCGAAACAAAATATTTTGTTGTAGTTAAGGGGAAAACCAATGCCGTAGAGTCGTTACTTATGAGGTTGTAACCCGGCGACCATTGGTAGTTGTTAAACCCCGCAGGAGCAGAAAGGGTGGTCGAGTCCCCCGGGCAGATGAAACGATCGGGTCCAAGGTCAAAAGCGCCGGCTGCATCTGCAGTTACTACAACCGTATCGGTGTGCATATTGTTGCAAAAATCTGTAACAGTTACATGATACACTCCCGCAGCTGTTGCACGAAAAGTTTGATTGGCTGAACCGTTCTGCCACAGGTATGATTTAAATCCGCTTCCTGCATCAAAAGTGAAATCAATATTACCACACACTGTTTGATCGCTTCCCAGCGACAGACTACCGGCATGTTTTTTTATCGTGATTGTGATGCTGTCGCGAATGACGGCACATGCAGTGGTAATTTGCGAATACAATTTCGTCTGTCCTTCCTGTAAAAAAACTAAACTGATGGTGGAGTCGGTTTGTGCAATGACTTGTGCCATCGATGAATCAGTGGAAAAGAAAACAGGAGATGTACAATTAACGTCCCGGAAGACTCTATAGAAAAAAGCTGCCTGCGACCGACATACCGTATCAATACCTGAAATTGTTGCCTGTGAGCAACCTGTTATGGGGGTACTGCATTGTGTATTGCCCCCAAAAACAACGTCCGCTACCATAAGTGATAAGTTCGAGGGCGCAATATTCTCAGTCATGACGTTATTCCAGCTGAAAGGCACTAAACTTATATTTGCCGGGCTGGCGGAAATGCTTACAGGATTAGATGGACAAGCCCCAACCGACGATGTTAACCTCGTTTTAATGATACATATATCCATATAATCTATAAAAGTTACACCTAACACCGTTACAAGTTCGTCATTAAGGGTGTGGACAGTCTTGGGATAAGAGGCCATTTCAAATGGTTGAAATCGAAACGACTTGGTGTCCGTCACCTGTGTTCCTTTTACTTTGACCAGGTTTAAACTGTTCCAGGATAGGTCAATTTTAGGAATAATTATTCCCGTATCATGCGTCGGGAAAAAGTTATCGATCTCATTATCTATTATGGCAGAAGTAAGGCCGAAACTATTTACCAGGGTGCCATCAGCTTTAAATGCGGAAATGTAATCATTACTTCCGGATCGAGAATTGGTGTAGTACAACCCGTTTTTTATAAACAGATCTCTGAAAAGATCAACACCTGCATTACTCCATCGTTTTGCCCAGAATACATTTCCATCGGTAATACCCACTTTCATCAGGAATCGATGGTGCTCCGGGGGAAGTGATCCCGTTTCATAATATCCGTAAACAACCAGCGAGTCATTTTCAACTCCGATCCTGTTGGACATTGATACCGTGGAAAGTGAGTTGCTATAAGATTTTGCCCAGGTAACGTTGCCGGCGTTATCAATTCGCAGAATCGTTGCTTTTGAAATGGGTGAGCCATTAACGCAGGAGATGGCAAACCCACCTGTGGGAAGTTCAACTACATCCAGTTTATGATTGAGGATAAACGAAAAAGTGGGATACAGTTTAGTCCATAGTAAATTTCCCGTTACCGAAAATTTGGAAATGATTGTCCCAGTGCCTGATGCCTGGGTTTGTCCTATAGCAAGATATCCACCATCAGCTGTTTCAATTGCATTCATAAAATGGTCCCGCTCACTTGTGCCTGCTTTTTTTGCCCAAACGACATTTCCCCGGGCATCAATTTTAAAAATCAGAGCATCTGGCATAACCCGAATGTCCAGAGGATTGTAATACCCTACAATTAAATTGCCGCCGTCACTTGTGTTAATAATTCCATTTACATGGTTAGAAACATCGTTCCAGTATCTTTTTTGATACTCATACGTTTGACAGGGGTTATTCTGGGAATAACAATCAAGGTGGGTAAAGAATAAAACAGAGATTGTAATAAACCTGGTAAAATCATTCATTTGAGCAGCAGTATTACCTATTAAATATAGATAAACTTATATGAATAATCCTAACCGCTTCAAGTATTTGTTCCTTGCTGATCAACAAAGGTGGCGCAAATCTTATCTTATCTCCATGCGTCGGCTTGGCCAGCAAACCGTTTTCCATTAACTCCAGGCAGAGTTCCCAGGCTGCATCCGGATTCGGATGTTTGATCACGATCGCGTTGAGTAAACCACGGCCACGGATCACCGAAATAAAAGGAGAATTTA
>JAKFCK010000211.1:0-3450 GCA_036676685.1 Chitinophagaceae bacterium
GTGCCCGTTTCCGTACCATCCGTTTTCCAAAGCTCAGCGCCCGTGGCATTTTCTGCTGCGGAAAAAAATAAACTTCCATTGATATCCGTCAAAGACGCCGGGAGTGCGCTGGTGGTACCAGGCTTAATGTCTTTTACCAACACTGTTCCCGCTGCGGTGCCATCTGATTTCCAGATTTCAATCCCCGTGCTTGATTCCGTAGCACGAAAATATAGTATCCCGTTGCTTACCGTTAAAAATTGAGGTGTGGATGAAACGGAACCGGGATTAATGTCTTTCACCATTACAGTGCCCGCCACAGAGCCGTCAGATCTCCAGAGTTCTGTGCCATTAATGTAATCGAGTGCTGCAAAATATAAAATGCCACCCAGGACCCGGAAAGCACTGGGTATAGAGCCCGCTATACCGGGGTTGATGTCTTTCACTAGTATGGTGCCGGCGGTTGTGCCATCAGTTTTCCAAAGTTCACCGCCTTCTGTTCCACTGTTGGCTGCAAAAAACAGGGTGCCGTTTACATCGGTTAGTGAAGTTATCTGTGAACCCACCGCCCCCGGCCTGATATCCTTTATGAGTATTGTACCGGCTTCAGTACCGTCTGATTTCCAAAGTTCTGTTCCAATGATATTATTGGACGCGATAAAATAAAGGGTGTTGTTGATGACTTTATAACTGCCCGGTACTGAAGAACTACTTCCGGGGTTGATATCTTTTACCAGCATTGTGCCGGCTTCTGTGCCATCCGTCTTCCAGAGTTCCATCCCGGTTGCGGGAGTGGTGGCTGAAAAATAAAGGACGTTTCCATTTACACAAAAGTTTACCGGTGAAGCGTTATCCGTACCTGTTACAATATCTTTAACGATGAAGGTGCCGGCTTCCGTGCCATCGGAACGCCAAAGCTCCCATCCATTGAGGGCGGTAGTGGCACTGAAATACAATATGCCGTTCATGTTCACCAGTTCACCCGGGTCTGAGCCGGTGGGGCCGGGATTCAGGTCTTTAACCATAAACGTACCCGCTGCTGTGCCATCTGTACGCCATAACTCTGTGTTGGTTCCGCCGCCGTTAGCTCTAAAATAACCAATGCCATTAATGTTTACCAAACCTCCCGGCACTGATGAAAACCCCATAGTGAGGTATTTTACAACGTTAAAAGGCTGGCCCTGTGTTGTAAATGCCAGGAAAAATGTCAGGATAATTGTAAAGAGGAAAATTCGCTTCATAAATAGTTTTATTGAGTAATGGAACCGTAATCAAAGGCCGGGCAATGTTTTGCAGGAAGAGCTTTGCACGGCCCCGTTGACAGCATATGTTGTCCCGGTTTGCCCGCAGTTGAACAAGTATGCTATTCCCGGAGATAAGAGCAAAGCCTTAGCTTACCAGTTGATTATGAAAGTATTAAAACGGTAAAATAAACAACAAAAAAGCAAATTTATTGCCTGGTATGCACAAATACCTATTAGTAGGTAGCATACGTAAACCTGTTCCGGCAGCATTAAAAGTTGGTATTGCTATTTGATAGAGTTAATTGACCAGGCAGGTATTTTATTTGCTGCCGGTAGAATAAAATCGTGTTTATTAAAAAAGGAAACTGTCTTATTCCAGGATATAGGCGATCATGATGCTGAGGTCTTCATTGGATACAACTCTAAGGCCGTGGCTGCTACCGGGTCTTGTGAGCACCGCATCCCCGGCGGTTACGGGGAAAGTTTTCCCATTCATCTGCATTTCCCCCTGCCCACTGAGGATATAATATATTTCATCGGATTCCTGCAGGTGATAACCTATGGCAGATCCGGGTTTTAATATTCTCTTACGAAACGCCATTTTCAAATCTTTTGTTCCTTCAAAAAATGGATAAGCAACGGTAGTACCCCCACCCTTATGTGGTCCGGGTTGTTCTTTGGCAATATCTTTTTCATGAACCAGTATATATTTTTCAATTGGAAGATCACCGGTAAATGCCAGTAAAACCAATAAAGTAACAGCGCCAGTAAAAAATGAGAAAATGTATTTGAGCTTTTTCATATTCATATTTTAAACCTTAAATGTACATCGTTTAACGATTACGGTTTAACGTTTTAGGTTTATCGTTTAATGTCTAACGTTTCCAAAATCAGCCCATCTAAACGAACTTGCAAAAATCACCATTCAACATTCACCATTCACACATTCACCATTCACCCATTCACCCATTCACCTATTCACCTATTCACCCATTCACCTATTCACCTATTCACTATTTACTATTCACTATTCACTATTCACTATTCACCCATTCACCCATTCACCACTCACCCATTCACCCATTCACCCATTCACCCATTCACCACACCCCCCTCACCATCCCGGCATCAAATTAGTAAGAGAAATGCCTAAACGAAAATATGACCGCTAAAAAGTATCCGCCCCCTGCCCTTAAAAACCTGGACTCCCTGGCCAAACTTATGGATGGACAGTTTACCATACCCGGGACCAAAATAAAGTTTGGATTAGATGCGTTGATTGGATTGGTACCCGGAGCGGGTGACTTTGCTACCTTCCTTGTTTCTGGTTATATGCTTACCTTACTTGCGCAGAATGGAGCGAGCGGATTTGTATTGGCAAGGATGGCATTGAACGTATTAATAGATTCACTTTTTGGAGCCATCCCGTTATTGGGGGATATTTTTGACGTGGCTTTCCGCGCAAACCAGCGCAATATGAAACTTATGCATGAGCACTATGTGGAAGGAAGGCACCGGGGTGGGGCATGGAAAGTAGTGGTTCCCCTGTTATTCGTGCTGTTCCTTTTTGTGGCGGGCCTTGCCTGGGTAGCTTATAAACTTTTTGTATGGGCATATCAAAGTTTAAGCTAACCCTCCTGTTTGAACAAACGTTTCATACCATTGGAAATATCGTTATCAGTTCAAGACCCCCCGGATCTTTTTAGAAAAAATGCCCGTTAAAATTCCCACAGCTGCAGTCCTGATGGCGGGTGGCAATTTCCTGGTTTTAGGAATAGATTTTGCAACCGTTGGCTGAGTGGATCTCGTTTGTTTATATACGACGGGGCCGGTTTTTACCGGTGCTGCAATTTTAGGAGAGGTCTTTACATAGGGTAATGGGTCCATGGCACTGCTGCCGTCATAGATCCCGAAATGAAGATGTGCCGGGGTGGTCTTTGCATTACCGGTATTACCCACCGTGCCGATCAATTGCCCTTTGGTAACCACCTGGCCGCGTACAACATTTTGTTCATCCAGGTGAGCATAATAAGATCGCCAGCTATAATCGTCCGATTGTATCGTAACGCTCTTACCACCGATTCCATCCTCGGTTACTTCTACTACATAACCATCCGTCACGGCAACTACGGGAGTTCCTTTCGCGGAAAATATATCAATGCCTTCATGCCTCCTGGCACCGCCATCGCGGGTATCCCCCCAGTAGCTGCCGATATTCGATTTTCCG
>JAKFCK010000212.1:0-4483 GCA_036676685.1 Chitinophagaceae bacterium
ATTTCTTTAGGGGTTGTGGGCATTCTCGTGGCTGTGGTGCAGGGGGGATTGATCCGTTACATCAACCCAAAACTGGGCAACGAAAAAAGTGTTTACACAGGATTATTACTATACAGTCTCGGGCTTATCTTGTTTGCTTTCGCATCCAAGAGTTGGATGATGTTCCTGTTTTTAATTCCTTATTGCCTTGGTGGTATTGCCGGCCCGGCTATACAATCTATTCTTAGCAGTAGTGTACCTGCAAATGCGCAGGGCGAACTGCAGGGGGCACTCACCGGGCTTATCAGCCTTACCTCTATCGCGGGACCACCGTTGATGACAGGACTTTTTGCATATTTTACCAAACCTTCTGCGCCGGTACATTTTTCCGGTGCGGCATTCCTGTTGGGTGCCGTGTTGATGTTTACCAGTGCTGTGATTGCATACCGCAGCCTGCATACAAAACGTAAACTTACGTTGGGCAAAACGTAAAAAAGCGTTTACACGTAGTAGTGACTATAACGACTTCTTTTTATATAGGCAAAAAATATATTTGTAAAAAGCCAAATAGTTATACAATAAAAATGTGGATAATTCGCTTATATGAAACACAAAGCAACTACCCCTAACGGTTGCATTGCGAAACCAACGAACCAAGAAAATTACAAGAAACCGGCCACCAGCCTTGCTTACCAAGCCTCATGTATTTTCCCGTTTTTGATGGTTTATCCAACAAATTTTTAAACCTTTTAAAAAGAACCCGGTGAATCTTTTTCACCGGGGGATAATATCTTTTTTTGTTAGGCACTACAGGACAACGAAGAGCCCCGGTATTGGACGGGGCTTCTTCATTTTTATCAGAGAATGATGTAGGCTGCAATTACCTGGCATATAATACCCAGGAAAAGTCCACCATAAATATCTTTTGGAGAATGATCACTTACTAAAAGCCTGGCTGTGCATACAAAACCAGTGATGAGTAAGGCCAGGCTCAGCGGCCAGGTCATGAGCATGCTGTATCCCAGGGCAATCACGATAAAAATGCCCAGCATTCCCCCGAGGCCGATGGCATGCATACTTATCTTAAAATAAATATTGGCGATGAGTGCTGCACTTGATGCTAAAAATACCCCCAGCATAAACGCCGGGACTATGCGCGGGTACACGCTGTTTTCTTTAAACACCGTGAAGGTCCAGAAAAAAAATATACCGGAGGCGATATAGGGTATAATCCTGTCTTTTTGTGTGCGCAGGAAAACGGATTGTATGAAACCGACGCCTTTCAATAACAACACGCTAAACAGTGGGTAAAATACGGCGTTTTGCACCAGGATAAGGATCGTGCGCAGTTTGCTCCCTGCTGAAAACCCGGAAAAATATGACGGGTGAACGTATACGATAAAAAGCAACACGTAAACAGGAACAAAGATGGGATGAAACAGATAAGATAATAACAGCGCCGGCCATCTGAGGGCCGGCGATATTTTTGGTAAAACTGTTGGTTGGCTTTTATGATCAGCAGTAAGGGTCATAATATTGCAAAGTGTTTACAGGATTTTTCTCAGCCTTGCTACGGGGATGTTCAGTTGTTCCCTGTACTTGGCTACCGTTCTGCGTGCAATATTATATCCTTTTTCCTGTAGCATCTCCGTTAATTTTTCATCGCTGTAGGGATGTTTTTTACTTTCTTCTTCTATTAAGTCGGTCAGGATCTTCTTTACTTCCCTGGTACTCACCTCTTCGCCACTGTCCGTCTGCAGGCTCTCACTAAAGAAAAACTTGAGGCGGTAGGTGCCAAACTCCGTTTGTACAAACTTGCTATTGGCCACCCGGCTCACGGTCGATATGTCCAGGTTGGTCATTTCCGCGATATCTTTCAATATCATCGGGCGCAGGTCTGTATCATCCCCGGTAATAAAAAACTGGTGCTGGTAATTCATGATCGCTTCCATGCTGTTCAGCAAGGTATTCTGCCTTTGAATGATCGCATCAATGAACCACTTGGCAGAGTCTATCTTCTGTTTGATGAATAACACAGCCTCTTTCTGGCGTTTGTCCTTTTTGCTGCCCTTATCATAATCCTTCAGCATTTCCCGGTAACCCTGGCTGATGCGGAGGTCAGGTGCGTTTTTACTGTTAAGGGACAGTTCAAGTTTGCCGTTATTGTTTACGATGAAAAAATCAGGGATAACATAATTGTTGTTTTTGTTCTCATCCCCTGCATTCCCTCCCGGCTTGGGATTCAGTTTAATGATCTGCTGAATGATCTCTCTCAGCTGGTCATCTGTGATATCCAGGCCCCTTTGTATTTTTTCGTAATGTTTTTTTGTAAACTCGTTAAAATATTTCTCCAATACTTTTAACGCCAGTTCCACCGGCTGACCCTGGTCCATTTTTCTTTCCAGCTGTAGTATAAGGCATTCCTGCAGGTTACGTGCACCTACTCCCGGGGGATCAAATTGTTGTATCTGTAGAAGAAGATCGCTTATTTCTTCCTGGTCTGTTTCTATATTTTGGCGGAAGGCAAGGTCATCAATAATAGAACTGATCTCCCTGCGCAGGTAACCATCGTCATCCAGGCTGCCCACTATTTGTTCTGCCACTTTTCGCTGGTGGTCAGAAAGGTTCAGCATGCCCAGTTGCTGTAACATCAATTCTATAAAACTTGTCTCCACCTTGTGAGGGATCACCCTGCTGTCATCTATTTCCGGGTAGTTATCATCTTTCAGTCGGTAGTCCCCAATGTCATCATCTCCATCATGCACGTACTCGCTGATGTCTATATTTTCGTATTCTTCCGCGCTGCCGTCTTTATCATAGTCGTCCTCTCCCTCCATGGTTTCAAACTCGTCTTTTTCAAATTCATCTTCATGTCCTTCTTCCCCTTGTTCCAGCGCCGGGTTTTCCTCCATTTCTTCCTTTATTCTTTCATCAAGTATCGCAGTGGGAACCTGCAATAATTTCATCAACTGTATTTGCTGGGGAGATAGCTTTTGTAAAAGCTTTTGCTGTAAACTTTGATGCAATGCCATACTATAGATGTTCCGGGTTTAACTAAGATTGAGTAATTGTTTCCTGGTTTTTTAATCTACAGGTATAAAAACCACCTGCTTTATTAAAGCGTAAATTTACAGATAAGCTTCTTTAAAAATGAAGAAAAAGAGTAAAATTTTTATTTTTTGCATGATTTTTGTTGTAAAGCTTTCGTTCTCCCAACAAATATCGCTGAAACCCAATACAGTAAAGGCTTTCAATATAGGTGCATTTCCCCGTTCCGTTCCTTTAAATAGACAGGATGTAGAAAAAATGCTGTTAAGTCCAAAATTTTACGTAAATAATTTAGGTTTTTTTTGCAGGCAGGAACTAAAGTTTCGTGCCGTTACCAAAATCCCCATGATTTTCCGGCTGGGGTCGGTGCAGTACTGCGACCGGATGGAAGGTAAAATAAATGCCGGCTTACTGCCGGCATACTAAAGTTTATTTCATTTTTGGAAGAAAGGCAGGTTCCCGGAAATAATTGAGCCTAAGGCTATCGTTCCAACCATTTGGATTTCTTTCAAAGGTTTTGCTGCTGAAAAATATCATTCCATGCATGTTGGGTGTGTTACGTAGTTTTTCGATCTGGCGGGGCAGCTGTGTTTTATCCCTCCATGCGGGATTGCTGCCTGCCCGGTAGATGCCAATGCCGATGTAACAATTTTTGCCATAGGTGTTCCGGCTCCACCATTCAATAAGCGTATTGTAATCTGCCAGGTGATGCCCGATTTCCCAATATAATTGTGGTGCCACGTAATCGATCCAGCCATTTTTCAGCCATAATACTATATCGGCATAGAGGTCATCATAATTGGTCTGCCCTGCTTTGGTGTTACTGCCATTGGGGTCCTGGCTCGCGTTGCGCCACACACCAAAGGGGCTGATCCCAAACTGGCAGCGTTTATTTTCGGACTTGATCACCCGGTTAAGCATCACAATGATGGAGTCTGTATTGCTCCTGCGCCAGTCGTCTTTGGCTAAACCAGCTCCATAAGCCCGGTAAGAGTTTTCATCCGGGAACTCTTTACCCGGAAGGCGGTAAGGATAAAAATAATCGTCAAAATGAATAGCGTCTACTGCATAACGGCTTACCACATCTTTAACAACAGCAGTCACATGTTTCTGTACATCCTTATTACCCGGGTCAAAATATTTTTTATCGCCGTACGTAAGGAACCATTCGGGGTGTATCCTGGTGATATGTGTGGCGGAAATTGAAGAATTACCAATATTAAAAACGGCGCGGTAGGGATTCATCCATGCATGAAATTCCATGTTGCGCTTATGCGTTTCTTCTATCATAAATTGAAGGGGGTCATAATAAGGAACAGGGGGCTGGCCCTGCACGCCTGTCAGCCACTGGCTCCAGGGCTCCAGCGGGGAAGGGTAAAGTGCATCCGTGGCAGGACGGATCTGCACCACCACTGCATTCATACCATTTTGCTGGTGCATATCCAGTAAATGAATA
>JAKFCK010000213.1:0-4386 GCA_036676685.1 Chitinophagaceae bacterium
TCCGGTTCGGAACCATGGCCGCCAATCCCTGTGAACCTTACATCCAGCTGGTCTGTTCCCGCCATCCTTGCCCCGTAACCATTTTCTATTTTACCCACCGGGAGTGGTTTGGTGTGCAAACCAAAAAGATAGTCCGGAACAGGCACGCCTTTTTCATACATATTATCTGCCACCATTGCCTTAGCGCCCATAATTGGTTCTTCTGCCGGCTGAGCAACAAACACCAGTGTTCCTTTCCACTCATTTTTCACGGCCATTAATATTTTTGCGATGCCAAGCAGCCAGGTGATATGTGCATCATGGCCACAGGCATGCATTACAGGGGTCTCGCTACCATCTTCTCTCGTTATCGTTTTGGTGCAGGCGTAAGCCAGCCCTGTTTTTTCTTTTACAGGTAAGGCATCCATATCGGCCCGATACATTACTACGGGCCCCGTTCCGTTTTTGAAGATGCCTACAACACCTGTTTTTGCAATTCCTGTTATCACCTGGTAACCCAGGGACTTTAATTCTTTGGCGATTACTCCGGCAGTCCTTACTTCCATAAAACCCAATTCTGGGTTTTGGTGCAGGTCTTTGTAAATATCTACCAGGCGCGCCGAATCTGCATAGGCCATTTGTTTTACGAGGGCGGTATTTTGTGCCGTTAAAAAAATTGCGCTCAAAACGAATACAATCAAGCTAATGGAAAATTTATGTTTCATACTTCATTGTTTTATTTTGCCAGGCCTGTATTTCTATAAATAACTCAACCACCATTTTTCCTTGTGCAGGGATTTGTACCTGTCGTACCAACTGCAGAGTGGATAGAGGAGAAGAACAACCATAAGCCATACGCAGTATACCAGCCACAGCCCATAACCCTCGCCGGGTACGACGTAATAAAATGGAAATACATTTCCTGTCTGGCTTGCTTCTTCCATCGAATGGCCCCTCACAAAAAATGCGATGACGGCAAAAAGATGTATCAGGTAAATATGGAGGATGTAGTAAAAAAATGCCACCCTGCCATATGCAGACATAATGCGGGTAAAACCATTTTGAACTTTTTCTATAAAAGCCAGGAACAACAACGCGGGTCCGATAGTGATACACATGTACAACAGGGAAGGGGGATACTTATTTACATTCAGGAAAGAAAAAAAAGTGTAGAGGCCATTTTTTTGCGTTGTCCAGTCCACCGGGTCTCCGTACACGTTAGTGAACCGCAACAATACAAAAAAGACTATAAGTGCAAGGCCGGCGGCGATCAGTATTTTTTTTCTTTTTTCCTGGGAGTAGTTTTTGGTAAAAAACTTTCCTGCGCAGTAACCTAACATCATTAGTCCCGTCCAGGCCAGGAATGGATAAGCGATGATCACTGCGTGATCTTTATAATAGGGATAAACCTTAAAGCGGGCACTATGTAAGAGGTCCCAAAAAAATGGAGGCTCAAAACCAGGTGCTGATTCCGGTATATCCAACAGGTTGTGCCCAAACACAATTATGAGTCCCAAAACCAGGATGGCGTTATAGGGAAGATGTATGAGCAGGCCAAGGAGCACCATACTGATCCCGATAGCCCAGATCACCTGCAACGGGATAAAGTGATAAGAGGGATTAAAAGTCCAGGCGAGCGAAATGATGACTAGTTCAGCAGCAATGAGCCACAATCCACGCTTAATGAGGAACCCGCTCAGCGCTGCCTTTGTTTTTCTTAAACTCTGCAGGTAAATGGAAGTGCCGGAAAGAAAAACAAAAACGGGGGCGCAAAAGTGCGTGATCCACCTTGTGAAATATAATTCAGGCGTAGTAGTGGCAAGGTTCAGGGGATTATCTGTATTGGCCGTTATGTGAAAATAGTCCCGCACATGATCCAGGGCCATGATGATCATCACCAACCCCCGGAGAATATCGATCGATTCAATTCTTTTTTGTGCTGGTGTAATTGTTTGTATCAATTTGTGGAATTTTTTTTTAAAAGTTCAAAACCTTATAAATAACTCAGCCACCATTTCTCTTTATGGGTTTGTTTATACCGGTCGTAAATTTTGCAAAGCGGGTATAACGCAATCACCACGAACAACCAGACAGCATAAACAATCCCGAGAGAATAACCATAACCCTTCAGGGCTTCATTGAACCAAATGGGCTGCTGCAGGATCCAGGTGCGCCAGTCTACTGTTGTAAAAAATTCTGAACCGATCATTGCCAGTAAATGGATAAGGTAAATATGGAGGATGTAATAAAACATGGGGACACGTCCGTAAACAGCAACAAATCTTGCCAGGGCGTGGCGGGCATTTTCGGTTAATGCAAGGAATAGGAGGGAGGGGCCCAGTGTCATCAATGTATACAGCAGCGACGGTGGGTATTTGGAAGTTTTTATAAACGACAGAAAGGTCCGGAAAAAACCTGGCTGTGAACTCCACGGTGCCGGGTCCCCGTAGATATTTACGAGACGTATGACAATGAATAAAAGAATTGAGGAGCTTCCCAGCAGGATCAATGTTTTTTTTCTTTTTGCTGCAGGGTAATCTTTTTTATAAAGATCTCCCAGCCAATAACCCAGCGTCATAATGCCGATCCACGGTAAGGCGGGATAGCCTATAAAAACGGTTTTATCCTGCCAGGTAAAAAAGTTGGGTTGATGCAGTAATGACCAGGCAAAAGCAGGTAAATTATTGCCATTCACCTGGATGCCATCTAACAGGTTATGGCCTGCCACTAGTAATATTCCGATAATAAGAATCAGGGGTTTCGGAAGGTGGATCAATGCTGCCAGCACGATCATACTGATACCCAGCGCCCAGATCACGATAAATGCAAAGGAAGGGAAACCAATTGCAAAGTTCCAGCCGAAATTTACGATCACCAATTCAAGGAAGATGAGCCAGGCACCTCTCTTCAAAAGGAAAAAGGATAACTCTTTTTTTGATTTACGCTGGCTGATTATGCTGGCAGAAGTACCCGCCAACAGCATGAATACAGGCGCGCAAAAGTGAGTGATCCACCGGGTAAAAAATAACAGTGGAGTAGATTTCTCAAGATCAAGAGGATCATACAAAAATGCCCCGGCGTGAAAATAATCACGCACATGATCCAGGGCCATGATGATCATCACCAAACCACGAAGGATATCGATGGATTCAATTCTTTTAGGTTTTGCAGTTAGTGATGGTAACATGAGGGTAAATTTATTGAAAGTGCTGTTTATTCCAAATGGTATTCTTTTTTTAAGTGAAGGTTTAATGCTGCCGCACTCTGTTTTAGTTTTTCAAACAATAAAACCTTCGATCGTCTTGAACCGTTCATATGCACCGTATGAAAAGCCATTTCTTTCAGCATCGCCGGGTCATAGGTTTGGAGGGAAGGATTGTCCTGGCTTCGTTGAATGATCCCTTTTGTTGTTTCATTTTTTCTCAAGACAGCCGGGTCCAGGATTTTTGAAGCTATGTTTTTAAAATTATCAAACTCGTGGTTATAATTATCTTCCAGCAGGCGGATCCAGGAAAACTGGTTATAATATCCCATGATATCATTAGAGACGGCTGTATTCCTGATCAAACGAAAACCGCCGGAGTTTTTCAGCTGATCAAAGGTCCTGCTGTTATTGGCAAAAGGAATCGACCGGGGGCCGGTCCTGGCCACAAAATAAAGCTGGTCGCCATTTTGCCTGGCCAACTCCGGGCCATCCAATAGATCGATCAGCGTATCAAGGCCTGCGATACCCTGTTGCTCCAATTCAATCATGGCGGCAAGATTTTTTTCATCATCCTGCAGGTCCGTGGTAAGCGATTTAATAAACTGTAGTTCCCGGTCTTTTTCAATTTTATGTTCGAGTTGATATTCTGCCAAAAACCCGCAGAACACTGCCAGGAATAACATTAAAAATTCCCAGAAATAGGATTTCCAGCTTTTTTTCCCGTGCCCTGCATGAGCGTGGTGGTGTACTTCCATATCTTTTTTTTGTGTGGAGCCTGTATCAGGAGTTGATTCTTCTGTAGCAAAGGGTGCAGCTGAACTGATCATTGTGTCGCCTGGAATATTTCCCGCTTGACTATCTTCCCCCGGGGGTTTAGGGATATCTTCCCCACCTTTATGGTCGGCCATATCTTGCGTTTATTAATAATGTTACGGAAAGCTCCAATGTAGATATCATTTTACCAATCAGGACTGGTATGCCAGGCTGGTTTGAAGAATCATAAAATCGGGCGTTCAGGGAAAAGGTTCCTGAAGATATAGATAGTTATTGATATATTTTACAATTAAAGACGCGGAAGAAGGGAAAAAAAGAGGCCGGGGAATTAGGGGACTATATTTTTTTATACTGCTTAACCGGCAACCGGTATCATACTGGTATAACTATTACTTGCTAAACCTGAGACAGCAGCGTTTCTATTTGTT
>JAKFCK010000214.1:0-12962 GCA_036676685.1 Chitinophagaceae bacterium
ATCAGCTGACTTCATTTTTTGTAAACTTCTTTCAATCCCAATATTTTCGATTACATCGGCACTGTGACTTCGTATACCCGCGGTGTCAATGAGCCGAAAGATTACTCCATTAATATTCATGGTTTCTTCAATGGTATCCCTGGTTGTACCTGCGATTTCACTTACTATGGCTCTTTCCTCATTTAATAATGTGTTGAGTAAGGTTGACTTGCCTGCATTCGGCTTGCCTATGATGGCAACGCTCACCCCATTTTTTATTACGTTGCCCAGGGAGAAAGATAACACAAGGTGATCTGTGGTTACAGATATCTGGCGGATGAGTTCATAAAATTTTGTCCTGTCCGCAAATTCTACATCTTCGGTGGCAAAGTCAAGTTCCAGTTCTATGAGTGCCGCAAACTGGATAAGTTGCTCGCGCATTGCCTTTAGTTGACTGGAAAAACCGCCACGGATGTTATTGAGTGCTGTTTTTTGGGAAGCCCTTGTATTAGATGCAATCAGGTCTGCTACAGCTTCGGCCTGGGTAAGATCCAGCTTGCCATTGAGGAATGCCCTTTGTGTAAACTCTCCCGCCCGGGCAAGCCTGGCCCCTTTATTTACGCAGGCCCGGATGATCTGTTCTTGTATATAAGGACTGCCATGGCAACTGATTTCAATAACATCCTCACCGGTATAGCTTTTAGGCCCTTTAAACAAGGAAAGCAGGACTTCATCTATAGGCAAATTCCCTTCTTTGAGAACACCCAAATGAATGGTATGCGAAGGTAAAGATTCCAGGTTTTTTGATGGAAACAGCTCGTTAATGATTTGAAAAGATCCAGTACCACTAATCCTAATAACTGCAATCGCACCAACCCCGGGGGCTGTAGCAAGAGCTACAATAGTATCATTCCACCCCGATAATTTACTGATCATACTACAAAGATAACTGCATGTCTCTATCCGGCGCAATTTGAAGCCGCCGCCTATTACCGCGCGGGTACAATGACTTCACTTAACCAATTCTTATCTACTGTGTTCATTTCGTCAATATAATACCGTTTCACCAGGCTGATACTGCATTCATCCACTATGTCTACCAGGTTTTTAAAGTTAGCCTGACCAGATGGTTTAATGATCAAAACAAACCTATCCTCCTGTTTTAGCGCGTACACTGCTTTCTTCTTTTTTTGAATCAACTTCCTGATTCCCTGCGCGGAATAATCAGTCATTTTTTCAGTCGTATACTTTCCTTTCCCTTCATAATACCAAATATCGCCATCCTTCCCTAACAAAACAGTCATCACACAACTTTCACAAAGCTCATCATGGATGTCATCATTTTTGTCATTGGGCATTGCCATTTTCATTGCCATGGGTTGGGCAATGGCTGCGGTAAAAACAAAAAATGTGAGCAGGATAAACCCCAGGTCTACCATAGGCGCCAGGTCTACGGACGTAGATCTTTTTTTACATAAAGTGCGTGGGTGGCGTTTGTCTAAAGCTGTATTGTTGATTTCTGCCATGATAAATAATTTCATTAAAGATGGCAACGAAGTACTGTTCCATAAAAAAACCTCCCATTTGGGAGGCTTTTCAAAATTAATTTTGAAGTCTAATTTTCCTGGACCACAAAGGTAATTGGCTGCCTGCGGAATGCATTCACCATTCTACCATTTTGCTGAGCTGGTGTCCATTTAGGTCCTTTTTTAATAATCTTAATCGCTTCAGCTTCCATGCCGTACCCGTGTTTGGTTTCGGCTACCACATCACTGATACTACCATCTTTACTCACGATGAAACGAACAATCACCTGGTAAGTTCCTTCAGCAGCACCATTGTCAACCGGGGTGTTAGCATCCAGGTTGTTTCTCAGGTATTTTGTCCAGGCTGCAGTTCCCCCCGGGAATTCAGCTTCTATTTCCACTTTAGTAAAAACCTTTCCCTCATCATCTTCTTTCGGCACTTCTGCTACCACGGTTCCCTTGTCTTCCACCGGGGCCTGCACGATCTGCACTTTATTTTCACTTTCTACAGTTTTAGTGCTGATCACCTGGTCTTCCTTGATCTCTTCAATCTTTTCTTCAGGTTTCACTTCCTCATCTTTTACGATTTTTGGAGGTGTAAATTTAACCTGGTTCACTTCCGGTGGTGGTGGTGGTTCCGGTGGTGGTGGTGGTGGTGGTGGTGGTGGTGGCTCATCTTTTTTGATCTCCGCCATCTGGGTATCCACCACGTCGAAGGTTTTGACTTCCTCCCCTTTATTTAGATAGTTGCTTACCACTCCTCCTATAAAAATCAGCAACAATAGCACCCCGGTGATGACAAGAGCCTTACCGAGCGTTTTGTTGTAATTTTTCCTGAGTTGATAAGCGCCATAATTCTTATTCTTGCCTTCAAAAATGATGTCAAGAATATCGGCGTTTAAAATTTTGTTTGCTTCCATCGTAATCTCTTTGATTTATTAGATTCAAATTTTTGCCTATTCCATAAGTCACTTTATTCCATTGGCGGCTTCTGTCTGTTTGATCATCATTTTTTCTGCCGGAGCCATATCTACTTCTGCATAGTGACCCGGGGGAACGGCTGAGATGCTCATTTCATCCAGGATGTCAATCGCATTTTTAAAAGTGGATTCGTTGTCAGATTTGATGATGTACATCAGGTCCCCAATTGGTGTGCTTTTCTTTTTTTCCACGATCAGCTTCCTGATTTCTTTGAAAGTAGTACTCTTAAATTGCTCACTCAACTTATCTGGTTCCAACTGGCCAAAGTAATAATATACCTGGTCAGCCTTTCCAAGAAGGATGGTCATTGCACCAGAATTTTTTACTTTAAGCTGTTGGGTAGAATCATCTTTCGGTTCATTCATGTTCATAGCCGTTGCCTGACTCATGGTTGTGGTGAACACGAAAAAAGTGATCAATAAGAATCCAAGGTCTACCATGGGTGTAAGATCCACGCGGGTAGATAATTTTTTCGACTTTTTGACGCCGGGCCCCTTTTTGTGGCCACCGCCCGACGAAGTATCTATTTCTGCCATGACTTGTTGTTTTTAAATTAATTCATTGTAACGGGCCACTCCCTTAGTTTTCCTTGGGAGCATTATACAATTCCGAACCGACGGGAACATTTTCACTGTTGGTTACTATTCTGAACTTGTAGATCTCGTTTTTCTTAAATGCCTCTTTAACATTCTTAAAAATCGGGTACAGTGCTTCATTGTCTCCTTTGATCAGCAACATTTCTTCCAGTTTTTTCTGATCACCACCGGCATACACATTGGTAACACTTCTCATCCAATCTACCAGTTCATTATTGGTGCTATCTACCGGGATTCCCTCCATTTGTGTGGCTGGTATTACGTTAGCGGGTTGCAGGGAAGATTTCAGTTTACTGAAAGGTACACCGATAAACTCCTGCTTTTTCAACACTGCCAATTCTGAACCACTTAGTTGTAAGTTCTTGGTAAGATTTATGTTATCAATAATCTCATCCTTTTTGGTATCATCCCCTAACATAAGGAACACTTTACCTTCTTTGGTAAGGGTGATCAGGATAGATTTATCCGGGGCTGCTTTACTGGATACGGAGCTTGGAGGGGTTACTGCCAATACTTCAGGTGGCTTCTGTTTTGTTGCCAATATAAAGAAAGTCAACAGCAAAAAAGCCACATCGCACATAGCCGTCATATCAACGTTAGTACTCTTGCGTGGTATTTTAACTTTTGGCATATTTTTTAATTTTAGGACGTTACTTTTTAGATTCCAAACCTGCGAAATTCCACAAAAATTATTTGTAGAGAGATGCGAAAGTTTGTGTTAAAGTAAAACCTGATTCATCAATACCGTAAGTGATCCCGTCAATTTTAGTGGTAAAGATGTTATAAAATACAATGGCAAAAGCAGAAGTGCCGATACCCAGGGCTGTATTATACAGGGCCTCGGAAATACCAATACTCAACTGGGCCGCTGAAGATGCTCCACCACTGTCCTCACCAAGACCGGCAAACGCACGGATCATACCTACCACCGTACCTAACAGGCCGATCAACGTAGCTACTGTGGCAATTGTGGAAAGGAATACAAGATTTTTCTCCAGCATGGGGAGTTCAAGGGCTGTGGCTTCTTCAACTTCCTTTTGGATTGCCAGCACTTTTTGTTCGGTAGCCAACTCTGTATCGGTGATCATTTCCTTGTAGCGATGTAACCCTGCTTTCATTACATTACCTACAGATCCTTTTTGTTTATCACACTCAGCCAATGCCGCATCTACATTTTTATTAGCTAAATGGTATTGAACCTGGCGAATAAAATCTGCATTGTTTTTAGTACCTGTCGCTTTTGAAATACTCATAAACCTTTCTACAACGAAAGTCATCATCGTCAAAAAAGTACCTATCAGGACCGGCACGATAATACCACCCAAATACATTTTGCTAAGTGCAGTCTTAGGTTCGTGCCTTTCGGGCCAAAAACCGCCATTTTCAGATCCTACGGCAAAATTCGAACCATCTCCCAAAATAAATCTCCAGATAATATAACCTGCAATGATACAAAGCACAGGTGCCAGCAAAGAAATTAAGTTACCAGACTTTTTTACTTGCACAGAAGTAGTCGGTTTTACAGTTGCAGTTGGTCTTGTTTCTGCCATAACATTCGATTTTTAGAAAGTGAAAATTTAAATACTAAATTGATTATTAATGATTTTGTATACACAATGCTAACAAAAAAACAAATACGCCTGATTTTTCGCCAGCAATTTATTTACGGAGCACACAAGTTAATAAAATAAATGAAAGCTTACATGCGGGGCGGTTTTTTTTTTCACAGGATTTCAGGTTGAGGGATAATCGCTTCCCGGGATAAAAACGGCCAAAAAAAATTCCGGCCGGGGCGAAGTTACTCATACCTTAAGGCGACAATGGGATCCAGTTTAGAAGCCTTGTAAGCAGGGTATAGTCCGGCGCCAAGCCCAACAAAGGAGCAGACGATAATGGCCGCGATGACCCAGCCCCAGGGCACGACAAACGGGGTATTAAAAAATAACGCCACCAGGTTTCCGATGATGATGCCGGCAACAATCCCCGCAACCGCACCCATCAGGCTGATCAGCAGGGACTCAAATAAAAATTGGGAGCGGATATCTTTCCTGGTTCCCCCGATCGCCTTGGCCAGTCCGATTTCCTTGGTTCGTTCATTCACCGCTACTAACATGATATTCATTAGCCCGATAGCTGCGCCCACCAGGGTGATAAAAGCTATCCCGATTGTTCCTTTTTCTAAAAATCCCAGGTTTGTCAACAATGCCGAGGCGATACTGTCACTTTTGTCAATATAAAAATTATCATCATCTTTTACGTCGAGCTTCCTGATAGGGCGAAATGTTCCCCTCGCTTCTCCTGTGGCAACGTCCATCAAATTGATATCACTGACCATTACAGCAACGTTATAGGATGTATTTTGGGTAGCATAGAGCTTACGGATATTATTGACCGGTGTGATCACCACTTTCCCCGAACTGAAAAATGCACTGGAACTTTTTTCTTTCAGTACCGCTATCACCCGGTACGGGATATGATCCACATTCACAACCGCATCAATAGCCTTCTCCGGGTTACCAGGAAATAGTTTTAATGCAACGGAATTGCCGAGCATACACACATTACGCCCTGCCTCCACTTCTGTATTGGTAAAATTCCTTCCCGCCTCAATTTCGTAACCGTTCAGTTCCAGGTAATGTTCGTCTCCGCCGAATACATTGGTCTCAGGATTTGTCTTCCGCTGGTTAGTATTGACCACTACACCGGAAGCACCACGAAGAGCAATGCCAACCTTTGCACCTGGAAAACTATACCGTTGCTTGAAAAGTAAGGCTTCGTCAAAACTGATCGGGAGGCCAATATTGGATTTTTTATTTTTTAAGGCGGATTTAGTGGTGTGTGTGGCTTGCCGGCGGTTATTGCCGCCAAACTGGATATTCCGGTCTTTGAAGCGGATACTAAAAGCATTCGAACCCATTGTGGAAAAGCTGGTGGTAAGGCTATTGCTGGCAGCTTTAATGGCCGTGATGATCAGGATCAGCGCAAATATCCCTAAAGCCATAATAATAACAGTAATGGCTGTACGCAGTTTATTTACCCTAACATTTTTCCAGGAAAGTGAAAGCGAATCTTTGTATGTCATTTATCCGTATTATACCTAAAGATAAGCACACACGGATATTGAAAAGATATGTTTTTATGAAAGGTACCGGATCAATGGTAAAGCCATTGGACCAGGATCTCCGGGTATACCCCCAGTAGGATGATCAGACCTGCCGATATGATCAGTAATACATTGAACGCCGGGCTGATGTCGGTTTTGGCAATGACTTCTGTATCGGCCGTCTTGAAATAAATAGCCTGTATCACCCGGAAATAATAATAAGCACTGATAGCCGCAAATACTACTGCTGCAATCACGAGCCAGAAAGACTGGCCATTCTGCACTGACGCCATCAACATGTAAAATTTACTCTGGAAACCGGCAGTAAGGGGTATGCCTGTAAGGGACAATAAGAAGATGGTGGCGGTGAGGCCAAGCACCGGGTGTTGTTTGGCCAGGCCATTAAAACCTTCAATAGTATAGTCATTCATCTTAATGAGGATGGCAAAAAGGCCAATCGTTGCGAGGCTATAGGCTGCGGAATACAAGATCAAACCTTCCTTTGCCTTGTCGTTCAGGGCAAACAATGCGAGCAACATAAAACCCGCCTGGGCAATACTGGAATAGGCCAGCATTCTTTTCACGCTTTGCTGGAAAACCGCGGTGATATTACCTACCAGCAGGGTTGCAAATGTGATGATCACGATCAACGTTTGCCACTGGTCGTGAACCTTGCCAAAAGCGTTTTCGAACAAACGTACAAAAGCAAAAAAAGCAGCAACCTTTACAATAGTGCTCATAAAAGATGTAAACACTGTAGGTGCCCCATCATATACATCCGGCGTCCAGAAATGAAACGGCGCCGCCGAAACTTTAAATGACATAGACACCAGGAGCAAAACAAGCCCCACAGCAATCATCACCGGCAACTCACCGTTGCCAAGGTTGATACTATTGATAAAAAAAGAAGCATTTGGATTTCCTCCATAAATAAAAGCAATTCCCATGAGCATAATACCGGTGGAAAAAGCCCCCATCAGGAGATATTTCAGCGAAGCTTCGTTACTTTTTAAATTTCGTTTATCACTACCCGTGAGTATATATAAAGGGATGGAGATGATCTCGATCCCTAAAAACAACAATAATAGCGTATTGTATGTAGCCGCCAGGGCTACGCCACAAAGCACAAAAAATATGAGGGCAAAATACTCTCCCACGTGTTCCCCTACTTTTTCTACATCCCTGGCGCTTAATAAAAAATACTGGAGCGTACAACCGAAAACAATTGCCAGGAAGGTGAGGTTAAAACTATTTACCCTTAACATATCCTGCGCATTAAAAAAGAAAAGCGGCACGCCCGAATTCAGTTCCAATGCATTTACAATAAAGAGCAGGGCCATCCCGGTGATAGCGATCCACTTAGGCGCGGTTTTACTCTTGATAAATACCGCACTAAACATCATCACGATACCCCAGGCAGCAGAAAATATAATTGCGTTCATAATTTTTGTCTAAAATAATTTTACCTCTCCCGCTGTAACTAGTTTACGGTAGCCAGGAATGTATTTACCGCTTTTTTGGTTAACTCAATTAAAGGTTGTGGCATAACTCCTAACACGAAAACAAGCACTACTATTACAAATAAGGCTGCTTTTTCTGAAAAAGAAATGTCTGTAACAACTTCAGCAGCAGGACTAACATCTCCATAAAAAACTTTCTGTATCATTCTTAGTGTATAAACAGCAGCAAGGATAATACTGATGCCGGCTGCTATCGCGTACCAGGTGTTTACCTGGAATAAGCCACTAAACATGAGGAACTCCCCGACAAATGCGTTGGTCAGAGGCAAGGCAATATTTGCCAGGGCAATGATAACAAGGAATATGGTTAGCACGGGTGCTTTCTGTGCCACGCCACCCAGCTGCGAAATATTTTTTACCCCCGTTTGTCTTTCCAGTATATCTACCACTACCCACATTCCAATGATATTAATCCCGTGACTAAACAACTGGATCATTGCTCCCTGCACGCCCATTTCATTAGTGGTAAACAATGCCGCACACATAAGACCAATATGTGCTATCGAAGAATACGCCACCAGTTTTTTAATATTATCCTGCACAATGGCGAGACAACTCGCATAGATTATTCCTATTATGCAAAGGATGATCACCAGGCTGTCAAATTGCAGAGTGGCCCCGGGAAAAACGGGTATCAACCACCTGATCACTCCAAATAAACCCATTTTCACCATCACCCCACTCAGCACCATTGTTACTGAAGTAGGAGACTGGTCGTAGGTGTCTGGCTGCCAGGTATGAAAGGGGAAAACAGGCATTTTGATGGCAAAGGCCACAAAAAATAACCAGAAAAGCCAGTTTTGCTCCTCCATAGTGAGCGATGCATTCAAAAAAGAATTCAGGGCAAAAGAATGCGCAGAGACGGTGCCGTCTTCAAAAATACGTTGGGGGGTATGCTGATAAACATAGATGATGCCGA
Organism: Chitinophagaceae bacterium; assembly: GCA_036676685.1. Classification (GTDB taxonomy): domain Bacteria; phylum Bacteroidota; class Bacteroidia; order Chitinophagales; family Chitinophagaceae; genus Ferruginibacter. The sequence continues at coordinate 8,625 of JAKFCK010000214.1, forward strand.
TGAGCATCAGTAGGGAACCTGCAAATGTGTACACGAAAAATTTGAATGTTGCCTGTATCCTTTTTTCGCCGCCCCACTTGCTACATAAAAAGTAAACCGGGATCAAAGCCAGTTCCCAGAAAAAATAAAATAACAGTGCATCCATCGCCACAAAAACTCCCATTAGCCCACCCTGGGTGAGCAACATCAAACCATAAAACGCTGAAGTATTTTTGTAGGTATTTTTTTGCGTACTTATAAAAATAACCGGGAAAGCGATAGCAGTAAGCAGGCCTAGTATTCTGCCGGTACCGTCAAGGCCAACAAAAAAACTATTGCCTATCTCCTTCATCCAATAATAATTCACATTATTATAAGTAGCATATTTGGTATCATCTGTATAAAACAGACTTGTAACAGCTGCCGCCAGAACGAGTAATGACGACAGGATTGCCCATATTTTGGGCGATTTTTCTCCCTTAAGAAAAAAACAGATTATTCCCGCCAGTATAGGGATCCAAATAAATAATTCCGGAAATGTGATGTAACTACCCACTCTTTAATTTTTTACACAAACAATTGTATGATAAATAAAACCAGCATACCTATTACCATTAATAGAACGTACACACCAACCTGGCCATTTTGTACCAGCCGCATTTGCCGGCTTCCGTAACTCACCGCCTTACCTATGCCGTTAACAAACCCGTCGATACCTTTTTTCTCTATTATCCTGTCAAAGAAACCTGAAATTGATCTCAATGGATTAACAATTGTTGCCTGGTAGAGCTCATCCACATACCATTTGTTTTGTAATAGCTTTCCAAAACCCCCGGCATCCCCTTCACCGGTATAATTCTTAAACCTGGACCATGCGAACAGTATAGAAGCGATCACCAGCACGCTGGAAAGCCCCATTAGCAAATATTCTGTGCTGTGTTCGATATGATGTCCGGCTGACGGAACCACTGGTGATAAAAACCGGGCCAGCATATGGTTACCACCCAGTGCCTCCGGCACACCTACCAATCCTCCGATTACACTCAGTACCGCAAGGATCACCAGCGGAATGGTCATTGCCGCAGGACTTTCGTGAAGGTGATGTTCCTGCTCATGCGTGCCGCGGAATTTTCCTGTAAAAGTGATAAAGTATAACCTGAACATGTAAAATGCTGTGAGTAAAGCTGCAAACAAAACTACAGCATACAATAAAGGACCGTGACCATATGCGCCGGCCAGTATTTCGTCTTTACTAAAGAAGCCGGAGAAACCGGGAATACCGGAAATTGCCAGGCAACCGATTAAAAAAGTAATACTCGTAATCTTCATGTGCTTATGTAAGCCCCCCATATTCCTGATATCCTGCTCGCCGCCCATGGCGTGAATTACGCTACCGCTACCGAGGAACATTAACGCTTTAAAAAATGCATGGGTAAGTACATGAAAAACTGCCGCTACATAATTCCCGGTGCCCAGGGCAATAAACATAAAGCCAAGTTGGCTCACCGTAGAATAGGCCAGTACTTTTTTAATATCATTTTGTTTGATGGCAATGGAAGCAGCCAGCAAAGCCGTGGCTAAACCAACAATGGTAATAACAGTTTGTGTAAATTCGGCAAGAGAAAACAAGGCGTTACTTCTTGCGATCATGTAGATACCGGCCGTAACCATTGTTGCAGCATGGATGAGGGCGCTCACCGGCGTGGGCCCGGCCATCGCATCGGGGAGCCAGGTATATAATGGAATCTGCGCACTTTTACCCGTAGCTCCTACAAATAATAATAACGTGATGCCGGTGATATCAGTGGCTGATAATTTTGCCAGGCTGGCGGCAGAAAATACCTCGTCAAAATTCACTGAACCGACTTTTGCAATCAACCAGAAAACTGCCAATAAAAAACCAAGGTCACCAATACGGTTCATGATGAAAGCCTTGTTAGCAGCATCGGTATAATCTTCTCTTTTGAACCAGTATCCAATGAGCAGGTAAGAACAGAGTCCTACGCCCTCCCACCCGATAAACAGGATCACAAAATTGCCCCCCATTACCAGCAGCAACATCGAGAATACGAACAAGTTGAGAAATGAAAAATACCGGGCAAAATCTTTACCCGGTTCATCATGCATATAGGCCGTGGAATAAACGTGAATGAGGAAGCCCACACCGGTAATGATTAAAAGAAAAAGGGCAGAAAGTGCATCTAGTTTGAACTCAAATCCTATATTTAAAACACTGAGGCGGATGAAATCAAAATAATGTATATTTAAAACCTCGCCATTTTTCACCTGCATAAAAACCAAGACGCTTAACACAAATGAAGCCAGCACTACCGAGCTGCCGATGAAGCCACTAAGGCCCTTTGAGAGGTTTTTCCTGAACAAACCATTAACCAGGAACCCGATTAAAGGCAAGACAGGGATCAACCATACTAATTTTGCAATGTTACTCATAAACCGTTACTATATTTTCCGGAATGTTACTTCCTTCTTGATAAAACTCAGCCCCGGGTTTCTACCCGGGCAAGTCTATTAGTTTTTCAGCCTGTTCAAAAAATTAATGTCTACCGAATGTGTATTCCTGTAAAGCATAACAATAATAGCCAGCCCGACTGAAACCTCTGCCGCTGCCACTACCATGATAAAAAAAACAAAGATCTGGGCATCTGCGGCATAACTGGCAGAGGCTTTAGCCGCCGTACTTGCAGCATGCATTTTAGAAAACGCTACCAGTAAAAGATTCACTGCATTCAGCATTAGCTCTATACACATAAATACGAGTATGGCGTTCCTACGGACCAACACCCCGATAATACCAATGGTGAACAAGGTAAGCGATAAAAATATATATGCTTTTATATCCATAATTTACAGTTTCACGTAAACACCAATACCCAATGTAGATGAGGCTGGCTGTATTGAAAAAATATCCTCAAGTTTTTTCCTCGCAATTCCATTAAAAATATCAACTGCTTTGTATGATGCTTTTTTCGTCAAAATTTTAGTTACAACGCCTGTTGCAATAGATCCCAACGCAGGATATAACATGGCTTTAACCGTACCGTCATCAAATTTTTGCTCATCAGTGAATCCCCGGATAGCACTATAAGTGGTGACCGCCGTTCCCGCCGCTGCAAGCACCTTAAAGACCATTAGCCCGGTTTTGTAGGTCTTGTATAATTTTGTTACCTGGTCTATATTTTTCCTGTTGAAGACATCCCCAAGCAATTTGACTCCTTTGAGGTTCTCCCCAAACAAGCCCACCTTATTCAACTGCACATCTCCCAAAATAAACTTTGGGCTAAACCCTTTTTTTACCTTCAGTACTTTTACTTTTCCTAATAATGCATCAATATCAATCGGCAGGTCGCCGATCTTAATTTGAGCATTCGTGGTAGAACTGGTTAAGATCAACAACAATGAAACAACAGCCGCGAGAATGGTTTTTTTCATATAGAGGGTTTAATTTTTTTTACCGATGATTACGGCACCGATCATCGCGCTGAGAAACAAAATACTGGCCACTTCAAACGGTAAAACATAATTGGTGAATAACACATTACCTAAATTCCGGATCAGCCCGGCCTCTCCAAATCTCATCAGCACCAGTTGCTCCTGGTCGGTTTGCATAAAAGATGCCAGCAGGATCAGCAATAAAGAGCCCCCGGAAATGACACCGATCAATTGCAAACGATAATTTTTGGGGGGTTCTGATGCGGTATTCAGGTTCATCAACATCACCACAAAAAGAAAAAGTACCATAATGGCCCCGGCATAAACAATAATATTTACAATAGCCAGGAACTGTGCATTCAATAAAATATAGTGACCTGAGATAGCAAAAAACACAACGATAAGCCAAAGTATACTTTTCACCGGATTTTTACTAATCAACATCATTAACGCACTTCCCACAGCCATAACTGATAAAAGGATAAACAAAAGTGTAACAATATTCATAAGCCTTTTTCAACTCCCAGGACTATCCCCGGCGTTATTGACCGGGGTGAAGGGAGGCCGTTTAAAAATGATTAATTAATGTTTTCTTTTTTTGCCCTGTTGCCCAAAGCCTTTTTATACTCATCAGGATTTTCCTTAGGGTGTGGGATCAACAGGTCTTGTTTATTATATATGAACTGTTTGCGCTGGTAATCTGCAGGCGTAAAAGTTTCGCTCAGGTAAATGGCATCTTTGGGACAGGCCTCTTCGCATAATCCGCAAAAAATGCAGCGGAGCATATTGATCTCGTACTTTGCCGCATATTTTTCTTCGCGATACAAATTTTCCTCACCCGGCATCCTTTCTGCTGCCTCCATCGTGATGGCTTCCGCCGGGCATGCTACCGCACATAAACCACATGCT
>JAKFCK010000215.1:0-10860 GCA_036676685.1 Chitinophagaceae bacterium
GTTTAGCCTCTTCCTTTTTAGGGATCATCAGATTCAACAGGCCATTTTCATACCTCGCCTCTATTTTATCAATATCCACTACATCTTTTTGCAAATTAAATGTCCTGGAAAACGACTGGTAACTAAACTCTTTTCTTGCAAATCTCTCGTCCTGGCCCGCGTCTTCTGCTTCCATTGATTTTTCAGAAGAAATGGTCAGGAGATTTCCGTCCAGCTCAATTTTGAAATCTTTTTTTGTGAGGCCGGGCGCGGCCACTTCCACCTGGTAATGCTCTGGTGTTTCTTTAATGTTCACTGCAGGAATTGTTGTGTTGGTGTTAGAGAAGTTGCTGTTATTCCAGTTAAACAAATCCTGGCTGAAAAAATCATCAAAAAGCATAGGAAAGCGGTTCATCAAACGTCCGTCTCCTCTTTTTACAAGTGACATATTTACCTCCTTTTTAATGGTTAAATAATGTGTTTTCTAATAAAAAAACAACTCCTGTGCCAGTGCGATTCGCCCGCTTGAATTATGAAAAAATGTCCTGGAAAAAGTAAAAAACTGGCAGTTTTTTGCAGGAAAATACTTTGGGGAAAATTGTCAATGCTGTCAAAAATTCAAGCCTTACTGAGGGCATGTCCGGGATTTATAGGCCGGCAGAAAACCAGCTTCTGTAAAAAGAAATAATTGCCGGCTATTGCCAGTACCATGGGGAGGAAAGTAACTGAGATAAATATTAGCCAGGAGCCTGTACGGAAACCGCCATTACCTAAAGGCACGAATATTCCGTCTCCCAGGGGCCCCTGCGAAAAAATAAAAATCTGCGTAAAATTCCATCCCAGGTGTATAGCAATGGGAATAAATAACGACAAGGTTTTAACATATGCAAAAGCCAACACCAGGCCCATCAGGCCTGTTGTAACAAAAGCGAATAGCATGCCTGCAGGATTTCCAATCACATTAAAGGAAAACCAGTGGTAAATACCGAATGCTATAGCCGAAACAGCCACTGCGTACCCGGGGCCGATTCGTTTCAGCAGGATATACAACAGCACACCGCGGAAGATCAGCTCCTCGAAGAGGACGGATTTAAGATTCCACCATAACCCATCCAGAACAAGCCTGGCCGATAGGGCGGGGTTGAGCCCCCATTCCTGTGACCCAAAGTACATTTTCAGCAAAAACCCTGAAGCACAGCAGGCTGCAGTGAAAAGGAAAAAGAATAATAAAGCGGCCAGGCGCTGTTTGGACGGGCGAAAACCAAGCACAGACAAATTTTGCTTTTCAAAAAACCACACAATAATCCATGATAACAGGAGCTGAACAAAAATTCCAAACATCCGGTAGTATTTTAATTAAGACTTGAGTAGAAAATCCTCGCCACCATTACGTATAACCACAAAGAATTTGCTAGATCAGGAAAGCTATAATCTGTTATTTTTTTGATGCTTTTATGGGTGCCCTTAACAACTCGTCTGTTTTTTTTCCCTCCCGCACAATAACATCAATAATTTCCCGGATGTCCCTCTCGGAAGTCCGGAAGTTAACGATACAGCCTCGCAAACAATATTTGTTGTCCACAAGAGCATTGGACAAAAAGACTTCGCCCTTTTCCTGCAGCTTATTACACAATTCTTCATTGAGTTTATTCAGGTAAGTATCGGCAACGCCTGTTTCATCTTTAATATCGGCGGGGACATACCTTAAAGTAGTTATACTCAGGTTTTGGGTCATGGCTTCAAGGTCCGGGTGTTCGCCTGCAAGCCTGAATAACAACCGCGATAGCCGGATGTCCTCGCTGATCATATCCACGTAACCCTGTTTACCTACCTGCTGTAGCATCAGCCACACCTTTAATGCACGAAACCCCCTGGAATTCTGAAATCCATATTCATAATAGTTTTGCGTCAAGGCTTCGTCGTTATTGCCAAAATTATAATATACGGGGTGGGAACTATATGTATCAGTAAGGTGGTTAGGATCTTTTACCAGAGTGCAACCTGCTTCAAGCGGGCTATACAACCACTTATGTGGATCCATGGCTATAGAATCTGCTTCCCCGATACCCTTAAATAACAACTGCTCATCCGGAACGATGGCTGCGGGGATACCGTAAGCCCCATCAATGTGAAACCAGCAGTTATATTTTTTGCATATACCCGATATGCCCTGCATATCATCTACGGCTCCGGTACTCACATCACCGGCCGTGCCTACTACGAGAAAAGGTTGTTTTGCCGTTTCGATGTCTTCATTAATTGCCTGCTCTAAAAGCCGGTTATCCATTTTATTTGATTCATTGGTGGGAATCCACCGGATGGATTTAGTGCCATGACCAAATAAAACAGCAGCTTTCTCGATCCAGGTATGTGTGGTCCTGGCGCAATAGATCATGAGTTCTGCGGTCAACTGGTGAAGGCCATCTTCTTTCAGATTTTTCGGGGCCTTTGCAGTTCTCGCGGCAAGGAAAGCAGTAAAATTTGCCATATTTCCCCCACTAACCAAAATGCCGCCATAGTGCGCAGGTAAGCCGATAAATTCAGCCAGCCACTTTACCGTTTGTTTTTCTATAGCCGTGGCCATAGGGCTTAAAATATTTGCCCCGACATTTGGATTTACAGTGGCCGCAAGGAGATCGCCCAATGCCCCAATAGGAGCGCCTGCACCCGTGATATAACCCAAAAACTTCGGATGACCATTGAGGAGCGAATGGTTCACCAATAGTTCAGTTGCCCGACTTACCAGGATGGAAGGGTCCTCACCTTTTTCGGGAAGACCTGCTGACCCAAGCAGCTGCTGTATCGTTTCGGGAGATTCGCCGGTGGTTACCGATTTTTGGGTGATGTTATCCAGGAATGTCGCAAGGTTATCTACCAGCGCATAGCCATTGCGGCGAAATTGCTCACCTGTCATATCAATAGGTGATTTTCTGTTGTATGTCATATGATCAGTATTAGAAGGGTCTGTCTCTCCTGATTCTTTTTAGGAGGACCAGGTACTAAAAACCCCGGAAATCGTATTAATGAGAACAAATGAAACGAAAATCTTTTGCTTTTTTATACTTTTTAATTGGCCAACAATTTGCAAGGAAAAAAGAGGGAGAACTTTGTTTATCATTAAAAGACGACCTATGAACAGAAGTCAGGTGGTTGTTATTCTTGTTACATTATATGCACTGGTTTTCCAGGCATCGCCATGGTTAGGTTTTTCAGATGGGCTGATATTTACCATGTTTTTCCTCTCACCGTTTTTAATGATCTATATGGTGTATATGGTTTTAAGATTTGGGGAAGCTTCCCGCCATACATTTGACGATCGTTTTTATGATGACTGGGATTATGAAAGGAATGGTAAAGAAGAATTAGAAACCAATATTTAGGTCATAGTGCACAGTATGCATGCGTTCAGCGGATGACGGACCAGCATACCGGGAATTGCGGAGTTGTATTCTTAAGTAGTACGGGTTCATCGATCAACGGGTGATGATCCGGCCGGAGTGAGGTTGAACCCCCTCAATGCATTTATCCTTGGTGGAGGTTCATCCCAGGAATGGTTGGCTCACGAAAACCTGGAGGAATGCACTGGTAACAACATTCGCGTGCAAAATCCAGACGAGAAAAGGCGGTTAATCGATCTCGTTGCCGATGATCTCTTTGGTTAGTTTGGTAAAGCCAATCACCCCGCCTTCATCATCATGAATAGCCGTAATCAATATACTCCCCCAGAAAATTGTACCGTCTTTTTTCAGCCGCCGGCCGATATGCCTTGCCCGGCCCTCTCTTTTTGCGAGGTCAATTAACTGCTCTGGCAATCCTGCCTGTCGGTCCTGTGGCATGTAAAATATCCTGAAATTCTGGCCAATGATCTCATGCTCTTTGTAACACTTTATTTTTTCTGCCCCCATATTCCACGATAATATAGTACCATCCTCATCCAGTAGCACGATGGCATAATCCTGGATCTCCGAGATCATTCGTTTGTGTAACCTTTCCAGTTTGTCTTTTTTGTCCATGATATTTATTCCCACAATTTAGTGCCCAAATTATTGTTTTATTGAATATCCACGGAAAAGGCCATCAGATTTTTTGTGGGAACGGGGTTCAAAGCTGGAATGCAGGTGTGGAGTTTAGCGCGTAAATTGTTTGTGGGAAAGCTAAACAATTACGAACAGGCAGGATGGCATTTTTGCCCGGAACTCCCGGTACAGTCAAGACTAATTTTTTTAAGTATTAAACTCCTTGATCATTTGACCGTCTGAAACCGAAACCAAACAATATGACCAGAATATTTCTCCTGCTTACTTTCCTCACTATCGTTTTTAGTTGCAAAAAAAGTGACACCGACCCGGTTACGCCACCTGCGGGAAACGCCACTGTGCCCGCCGTGTTCAGCAAAATTTACGGGTCTACCAGTATTACTTCAGATGGTACTTTCGTTATCATAAAAACAAACGGCACGCCGGATCATAAAAGCGTATACTATCCTACAACAAATATTTTGTATGAGAATTTTAGCGGTCCAACATTCGCCGGAAGCAATTTCACCAAAAATCCCAATGTGATTGCCAGTCAGAATTACACTTTTAAGATTCCCATAAACCCACAGGTCGCGGCCAATCACGCTGCTACGCCACTCGGCCCCATTGGCGTAGCTGTGAACGGCGTGCCTTTATTTAACCAGTATGCCGGGCCCAACCAACCACTCACTAATGAGATCATGAGTTTTGACCAGTCCTGGGGGCATCCCGCGCAAGCTGGCAGGTATCATTATCATGTGGAGCCATTATTTCTAACAACGGTAAAACTGAATAAGTCGGCGCTGCTTGGCTTCCTCCTGGATGGCTTCCCTGTTTATGGCCCGGAAGAAAATGGTGCGGCGGTGACCAACAGCATGTTGGATGCATACCACGGGCACACCGGTGTGACCCCCGATTATCCTAATGGGATCTACCATTACCATATTAATAACACAGATCCTTATATCAATGGCAGCGGATTTTATGGTACAGCAGGTACAGTTACCCAATAGGGTTTTATGGTGGTTTGCCGTTTTGGTTTTTGGATGTAATCCTGTTCCTGTTCCTTCGCCGGCGGTCATCACCATGCGCATTAATGCTACCGACCCGGCATTCATCAACCTGAACGGTATTATTCATTACCGGCAGCAGCCATTCATTGGGGTTGTTTATGCACTCTATCCGGGAACGACCGACACCTCGGATATCGCCGGGTACCTAAATGGCCGGGAACACGGCTCCTGGAAAAAGTTTTATGAGACCGGGAGGCTGAAAGAATTAAGAACCTTTGCAAATGGTAAGAAAACCGGTACGCTGAGCACCTGGTGGCCAAATGGCAACAAACAATTGTATTACCAGTTTAGCAACGATGAATACAATGGAACCTGCCGGGAATGGAATGAAAAGGGCAGCCTGGTGAAGGAGATGAATTACGAATCGGGGCATGAAGCGGGCGCTCAAAAAAGCTGGTATGACAACGGAACAACCCGTTCAAATTATATAATCAGGAATGGACGACGCTATGGATTGTTAGGAACAAAAAATTGTATCAATGTATCGGACAGCATTTTTAAATAGTTTTCTTTTATTGCTTTTGGCAGGTATAGTGTCCTGCCATAACAACAATGACGCAGCGGCACTACCTTTTTATAATACCCCGGATTTTACCCCTCTTTTTCCAGGATCCGAGAAAGAAGCCCGTCAGCAGGTCACGCATACTATCGCTCCTTTTTCGTTTACGAACCAATACGGAAACCGGGTAACGGAAAAGGATGTGAATGACAAGATCCACGTTGCCAATTTCATTTTTACAAAGTGCGGCAGTATTTGCCCGGTTATGACAAAACATATGAAACTGGTGGATTCGGCTTTTAAAAATGATCCCAGCATCTTGTTGCTTTCGTATACTGTGACCCCATGGATCGACAGCGTGGAAAGGCTGAGGAGATATGCGGTGAACAATGCGATTTCTTCACCTAACTGGCATTTCCTCACAGGTACCAGGGGCGACATTTACACGCTGGCCCGCCGCTCCTATTTTACAGAGGAGGACATCGGCTTCACCAGGGACAGTACCGAATTTTTACATACCGAACATATTTTACTGGTGGATAAAAAAAGACGGATAAGGGGTATATATAATGGAACGCTTCTGTTGGAAATTGAACAACTTATAAAAGATATTAAAACATTAAAAGAAGGCTAAACTTAATATACAATCTCGTTGATCTTACCATGCTGGTGTAAAACCCGCTTGAGTGAACCAACCTGGTAGCCGGCATACTTCGTGCCGAAGCCCGTCAAAATCTTGACGCATTGAGGCAAATAAAAACCTGTCTTTACGGCCGGCTTATTTTGCAAATGCAGCTTATGGGGAGTCAGGAAAAGACCAGCATTATTAAGTTTCCTGTCAATTAATGCTATCACTATTTTTTATGGTCGCCGGTTGTTTCGCCATCGTTCCCTCCTGTTTTTTTCACATATTTTTCCAGCCAGGCAAACTGCTCGTACAACATGTGTAAAATATTTTCCCTCCCGGCGTAGCCATGGCTTTCATAGGGCAGGCTCACATATTTAACTGTACCACCCTGACCCTTTATTGCGTTAAACATACGCTCGCTTTGGATAGGATAAGTGCCTGTGTTATTATCCATCTCGCCATGGATAAGCAGCAGCGGTGTTTTTATTTTATGGGCATAACTAAAAGGACTCATAGCATTATACAGTTCCGGCGCCTGCCAGTAAGTGCGGTCTTCATTTTGAAAACCGAAAGGCGTAAGCGAACGATTATAGGCCCCGCTTCTTGCTATTCCTGCTTTAAAAAGGTTGGTGTGTGCAAGCAAATTGGCTGTCATAAAAGCGCCATAACTGTGTCCTCCTACGGCTGCCCTGTTTTTATCCCCTACACCCATGCTGTCCAGTGTGAAAATAGCCGCTTCAGCATTCAGTTTCAGTTGTTCGATAAAATTATCATTAGGTTTTTTTTCCTTGCCAGATGCCACTATCGGCATCTCGGCATTGTTCAGCACTGCATAACCCTGTGTAACATAAAATACTGGTGAACCCCAACCCAGCAAAGTGAATTTATGTTCGCTTCCCCTTACCTGGGCAGCATCAGCTGCTGAATTATATTCTGCCGGGTAAGCCCAGATCAGCAATGGTAATTTTCCATCTTTTTTAGGATCATAACCTTTGGGCAGGTAAAGATCTCCGGTAAGATCAACCCCGTCGGCACGTTTGTACCTTATTTTTTCTTTTTTTACGCCGGACAGTTGGGGGTAAGGATTGGTGAAATTTGTCAGGGGCCGGTCGGCTATGCGGAGTTTTAAGTTTTTGATCCAATAATTGGGCATGTCCTGTTCACTTTCTTTCCTGGTAAGCAGTTCCAGTTTTTCCGGGTTGATCACCTTAACCACTGTTTCAAAATAACCGGGCTGGCTGCGCCAGAGCATCGTTGATTTTTTTGTGGCCAGGTCCAGTACCGCCAGGAAAGGCAGGTCCCCTTCGGGTGAACTGCCGACCGGGTTATTCATTAAAATTTTACTCCCGTTTTCCAGCGTTGTGATCACATCCTTTCCATACATATTTTTAGTAGTCACCGGTATTCCGGGGTTTGCGTATGCATCGGTGGAGTTGCGGGAGATGAGCAGTTCATATGTTCCGGTGGTGGGGTTGTAGCGATTCAACTGGACGACCTGTTTGCCCGTGAGGCCTTCGGTTACCAGGGCTATATTTTTATCTCCCCAGGTAGTATTGCGGTAACGCATTTTGGTCCTGAATAACTCCCGGGCAGGCTCCGCGAAGGGTGCGGACTGTGCATATACCGCATCACGGTACTCAGCCTGTTTTTTGATCATGCCACTATCCAGGGGCATACACCAAACAATGGTCGCCGGTTCGTCATCTCTCCACTCAAAAGCACGGGGTACCAATTGCACATTATCGTTACCACCCGGTGCGGTTTCCGAAGAGGGCAGCTCAGCCACTACTTTAATTACTTTTCCCGCCAGGTTAGTAACCGCCACAGTAGAGGTAAACCCCTGTGCAGGCACCAGGTAAGAGAAAGGTTTTTTTATGGTGCGCGTCAACAACATTTTTTTATCAGGTGATACACTGATCAAACTATAAATACCAGGCGATCCGATTTTTGTTTCCACGCCGGAACTATTTTTTACCAGCTGGGCTGTGGTATAAAAAGCGAACAGGTCTTCATCATAAGGCGATTTGAGCATATCCTGGTAAGTGGGGCGTGGTGAAGCCTTGCCATAATTTTCCTGGGTGGCGGGGCCCTTCGGCATCAGTGACCGGGATGGTGCTGCCGTGGCGGGTTTTAAAATGGTACGGTAAAGTAAACTGTTGTTATCAAACCACTGGTAAGTACCCAGCAGCCCGTTCAGTGCCGTCTTGTTAACCCGCGTAGCTATTTTAGTATTGATATCTACCACATAAAGGTCTATCCTGGCCGAAGTAGTATGCAGGAATGCGATCTTTTTATAATCCGGGCTCCAGCTTATGCCTGATGCATATAGTGGAACAGGTAATCCGGCAATTTTGAATTCTTTTCCTTGCCTGATATTTTTTAAATAAAGATTGTTGATAAAAGTTTGCCTGCTGGGACCGTAATTCGCCGGGTTTATCCTTAATCCCGCAATCCTTAATTCAGGTTTTGCCAATTCTTCCACAGACGGGTAGCTGTTGCTTTCAGTAAATAACAGCCATTCTGCCTTGTCATCCAGGGAAACGTTTGGGGTGGGTTTGGCAAGCAGCATATTGGCGATATCTCCTGGAGGCATCTTGTAAGCCGCATCCTCCTGCGCCATTATGCTGGAAGATATCACCAGGGACCAAATAAAAAAGAACATTTTATAACCCGTCATAGTTGTATTTTTTTGTGTACCGAAAGGTAATAACAAATCAACCAGGTTATTCATTTTGTGCGAGGATAACAAAGTATCCTTTCGGGCGTCGATATGCATGAGCCTGTATGACCCACAGGCCTGCAACGTACCCGGCCCAATTTCCTCCCAAGTGAAGCGGCCAGGGAAATGAGTTCAATGCATTCTCGGAAGGAAGCCCACCGGAACATGAAACCATCCTACCGTTCACCATATAAATTAAAGAAGGTTATTGCGGAAAGCAGTACTGTATTAAAACCTCCCCTGGCTAATGGCCGTGGCACAGCGGTGAGCATACGCCTGCCCTTGCTCGGAACAACAACAATTCCGGGCTTATAAATGACCTGTTCAGTTGGGGAGATTTTTTTGCTTTGACGGAAACTGGTAAGGGGCTGGTGGGAAGTTTCCATCTTTTTCGCCCGTGATTTCTATCAATAGCAGGAACACGTTATCCATCAGTTCCCAGAATTTGGTGCTCATTTTTGCTTATTTAAAACTGAATTTTTCGGGGATGCTGATCAGCCTCCCGGAATGAAGCCGCCCTTATGCTGTACCATACAGCTTAAGGACGGCAACGAAAAGTTCCGGTCCCGGCTACATGACCATAGCCGTAACGCGTTTTATCTACCTTGTTGTTGCATTGCCTGCAACAGAAACGCCGCTGGTTCTTTTCAAAACACCGATTTCAAAATCACTGGAGTTTTTGATGGAAATTTTTCCGACATTGGAAATATCTACTAATGCTTCACCATTGATCATCACATCAAGGGAAGGTGAAGTCAGGTATCCGCTGGACTTTACCCAGGAATCACCGTTCACCCGGATGTTGGTTAGCTGCTGCACATATACATTTACCTTAACCCTGTCTTTAAGAGAACCATTTTTGCTGGCCAGGTAAAGCGTACCGTCTTTAATTTCCCATTTCAGTTTGTCAATGTGTTTTGATTTCCCCTCAAACCAGATCTTATCCTGTGTATTTTCTGTGAGTACAAGGTCAATACCGTCATTTACCACGATGTTGGTAAACCGGTTGTGATAAGACATGGGCGTAGATGCCTGCAGTTTGGAAGGGGCGTCTTTCTGTGCTCTTGTTGTGAGTGATACTGTTAACAGTATTACAAAAGGGATCATTAATTTTTTCATGGCTTTTTGTTTTTGTTGCAATGCAACGGTTATTAATTTTTACGATACAAATATGATCACACCCAACAGCTTTTTCAATCGCATAAGCGTGTGAAAAAAATTGCAGAAGTGGCTTCCCTGGATTTGTTACGGGCAGTTGCATTCTTTTTATCCTGCATAACAACCGCTCATCTGCCAATTCAACTAAATACACGGCGGCAAGTCATCACATAAACATGTGGTAACCTTCCATCATATAAGTTCAATCATTAGATTTGTAATGAAAGATGCGCATTATACTCCTCATAGCCGGATTGATCTGCAGCAGCTGTGTCGCCATGGCACAGCAATCTGCTGCATTTACAAAAATTTCTACCGACGACGGAATGGGGTTAAACAGTAATGTTATTTACAGCCTGCAGGAAGATGCGCGGGGATTTATTTGGGTAGGTACAGGTAACGGCTTGCAGCGGTTTGATGGCAGCAAGTTTGTCACCTTTACGACCTCACCCGGCCAGGGCGATATTTTGCCTGATGCTCCTCTAACCCAGATCGTGGCCATCGACAGTGGAAAGTTATTGTTGCTGTTCGGGACGATCAGGCAATTCGGCCTTTTTGATCCTTCCACTTTTACCTACAGGAAAACACCGCTCAAAGTGGCAAGGCCCATCCCGGCCCGGGCCCAATTTCATCTGTGGACTACAGCGGCAGGCGATGTCTATCTTACAGTTCTTCGCTACGGGATTTTAGTGTATGATAAAAACGGGCGGGCATTTTCAGAAACAACCCGCTTTAATATACCGAAGAACTGGACCCCATCTTTAGCAGGAGTTTTCGAGGACGTAGCT
>JAKFCK010000216.1:0-4336 GCA_036676685.1 Chitinophagaceae bacterium
GCTTATCCGCAGTGATGCTGACCTTATTATTTTTATTGAATGCTTTTACAAATGTTTTCAGGAAGTCATCGGAAGGCGTTCCGCAGCATATACTGTTGAAGCCCACACCCACGGCATAAACTCCATCCTGGTTTTGTGCCGTGGTCCTGGAAACGCAGCCGGGGTAGATGCACAACACGCCCAGCAATAAAAAGAGGATCTTCATAAAACTGCTTTGTTTGATTCCCAAAATTCATCAATAAATTTCATACCGTTTTATATTTAACAATGCAGTTGCGGCATCTTTTACTTTGAGGTATGCCGTTATTGCTGCAAAATATTTAAGACAGCTGTGCCGGTAAAAACGACCGAGCCGCCGGTGTTCACAACCAGTGTGCCCACGCTGTGGTTGAGCGAAACAGTTACCTCGTGCCCGCCCATGATCATGGCGTTGTCTGTGGCCAGCGGAACGGCACCGGTTTCCCAGGTGTTGGGATCGTTCCAGTTACCGCTTGTCACGCTCCTTACCAATTGCGGGCTGCAGTTATAAATTGCAGTAAAACCAGGCCTCGTGGTGGCCCCGTCTGTATAGACTTTAATGGTAATTTTCCCGCTGTTGGCAACTAAAACCGGCGGTAGGGATGTGCCACTAAAACGACCGAGTAACGGGCTGTTCGTAGTGTCCGCACCATCGTATACCCAAACAGAATCCCAGCCTTCTTCAAAATTGAAACTTAGGAAACGTAAAGAAAGCGCAGCCGCACCGGGGGGACTGATCGTGAAATAATAATTGGACCTGTTCACGTAATTATTGGAAGGGCCGCCCATATCATACAGGGTATCACGGCAAGGCATAACCGCACAGCTGGACAAATTATTATTGATCATATCCCAGAGGTCAGTGTAACCGGCATCATACCCCAGCCGCCACATAGCCCCGCCTGCCAGCCCACGTTGGTGGATAAGGTCATACTTCGTCTGCAGGCTATATGCATCATCGATAAACTGTTGGTTAGGTACTGCGTTGGCATCGGTGAAGCAATGATATGCTGTAAAGGAATAAGGATCACGCTGGGTAGCACTATAGTAACCGAAGGCATTGTCCCGGAAGTCTTTATAAGTTTGCGTGCTGATGGTTGCAGCGCTGCCATCCGCCGGCAACACACAACCGTTAGTAGTTCGCCACCTCCGCCCGTAGTACGGCATGGCCAGCAAGACTTTTTCTTTTGCCGCAAAACGCAACATGGTATTCAGGTCATTGGCCACATTGCCATGCCCATTAGGGTCAGACAGCGCTTTAGGAAACTGCCAGGTAGGTGCAACCGGCCCGGGATAGTTCTGGCTGCTCCAGTAATAATCGTACCCCATCAATATAAAAAGATCTACCACGGCATTGAGGTTAGTAATATAATTGGCAGAACCCACATGCGAACCTTGTATATCGATCGAAATCTCTGCTGCAGGCCTTGCGGCCCGTAACTGCGTTCTTAGTGCCCCGAGGAATGAAGTGAATTGTGCGGCATAAGTCGTTGAAAGACCGGCGCCTTCAAAATCAATATTTAATCCATTTGCATCAGCATTGATCACTTCGTTCACCAGGTTTGTTATCAGTGTGCTTTGGGCGCCGGCATTGCCAAAAAATGAAGGGAATGTAGTACTGTTGCCAAAAAAAGTAACAGCCAGGTTCACTTTTACCCCATTGGCTTTAGCCGCCAACACTGTGGCAGAGTTGCCCCAGTTGACCAGCGCTGCGGCATTATTGGCATTACCCGTAGTGGGATTCACATCATAGGAAAAGTAAGAAAGATCCGATAAGGATTGCCAAACGTAACTGGCAGAAGACGTACCGATGGCATGCCACCCGAACATACGTTTGTTCAGGGCACAGGCCGTGTTCCTTAGCTGTTCGGTTACATTACCTTGTGCCGCACATTCCCCATACCAGGCACAGCGAAGGCTGTCCCAGCTGGATAACGGGTAAGCGGCCATGGCTTGTTGTTTCTGTACTTCTTCCTGGGCAGCAGATATTACCTGGGCGCCGGCGCTTTGTGCCATAGGAAAATAAGCCAGGCAACAAAGTAAAAAACGGAATAATATTTGTTTTCTCATAATAGCAATTCGTTCGTGCAATCCTTGTGAAGCATTTGTGCCGACAGGCACCTAAAAATAGGGTAAAATATAAAACGAATCGTTTAGTCTTTACCGATAGTAAAAAAAAAATATCGCTTGTCACTTGTTGCTTGTAATATTGTGCGTTTGAATGCTAAAACAATAGCTTTAATCCGGTGTTATGAATGCAGATATCAACATAATGAACGGCAGCCCTAAACTCCAGCAACAGGTTTTACTCGAGATAGAAAAAATAAAGAGCATTGAAGATAAAATCCCGGGCGTGATCATCATTCACGACCTGAAAGATATGTCGGTGGTATACATGAGCAAAAAAGGCCGGCAACTCCTGGGCGTGACCTTAGCAGAACTCAAGCGTATAGGGCCGGAATGGGCCCATAAGTTTTTTAATGAGCAGGAATCGAAGGAATACGTGCCGCTGCTCACTGAATGGCTGAAAAGAAATGACGAGGATGAGTTCGTCTCTTTTTTTCAGCAGGTGCGCACCATAGCGCAACAAGACTGGAAATGGTACCTCACTTCTATGAAAATATTCATGAAAGATGAAAAGGGGCAACCTTTCCTTAGTATAGCTATTGCAAACGCTATTGATCCTGATCATTACATTACAGATAAAGTGAACCGGCTGCTGGAAGAAAAAAATTTCCGCAGGCGAAACAAAGCTGTTTTTGAGTCGCTTACTAAAAGAGAGAAAGAAATTCTACAACAGGTTGCATTGGGGAAAAATACCCCTGAAATTGCGAGTACCGCCCACCTTTCAGAAAAAACCATCAATACCCACCGGAAAAATCTCCGGAAAAAATTGAAGATCCAATCCCATTACGATATCAACATGTTTGCACAGGCCTTTGACCTCATCTGAAAGTAGTACTGCTAACTTTCATCCACCAGGCTTTTTGCCCGCAGCCTGCCTCTTTGGTCCTGTGGCAAATGGATGTATTTATTTAATACCAAAACCTTAATTTTGCGCCATGACTATTGAATTACTTAAAGATTTAAGAGACCGTTTACAGGTTTTGAGGAGGTTTCTTTGACGTCGCTAACAGGGAAGCCAAAATAAATAACGACAAACAACTTTCACTTTCACCCGGGTTCTGGGATGATAATGCCCGTGCCACTTCCATACTAAAGGAGATAAAAGTAAATGAATATTGGGTAGAGATGTTTTACAACACCACTACCGCAGTAGAGGATTTCGCTGTGCTTTTTGAATTCTGGAAGGAAGGAGAAGCCACGGAGGAAGAAGTGAAGGAAGCATATACAAAGGCCAATACCGCCATTGAAGCCGCAGAGTTCAAGAGTACGCTCAATGATCCTGCCGATGCCTTACCGTGTATTATCGAGATCAACAGCGGCGCGGGAGGTACGGAAAGCCAGGACTGGGCAGAAATGCTGGCCCGGATGTACCGTATGTACTGTGAAAAACAAGGCTGGACGGTGACGGAACTTGACTGGCAGTGGGGTGATGGGGCAGGCATTAAAGCCTGTACCTACCAGGTAGATGGACCATTTGCCTATGGTTTTTTAAAGGCAGAAAGTGGTGTGCACCGGCTGGTACGGATCTCACCTTTTGACAGTAATGCCCGCAGGCATACCTCATTTGCATCTGTGTACGCCTACCCCATGGTGGATGATACCATCACCATTGAAGTAAATCCTGCAGATGTGAAAATGGAAACTTCGCGAAGTGGCGGAGCCGGCGGGCAGAACGTGAATAAGGTGGAAACTAAAGTGCAGTTAACACATATACCCACCGGAATTGTAGTCGTATGCCAGCAGGACAGGAGCCAACTGGGCAACCGGGAACTGGCCATGCAAATGCTCAAGAGCCGCCTGTATGAATTGGAACTGCAAAAACAGAACGAATTAAAAAATGCGACTAACAGCAAGAAGAAAAAAATAGAGTGGGGCAGCCAGATACGCAGTTATGTTTTTCATCCCTATAAGATGATCAAAGATCACCGCACCGATTACGAGGTAGGCAATGTAGGGCCTGTGATGGACGGAGACCTGGATGGATTTATAAAGGCGTATTTGATGAGTGAGAAGGAGGACACCCTCTAAATCTCCCTGAAGGGAGACTTGCGCGTCTGTACCATTTCGGCTATTTTTATTATCATATAGATAAAGCCGTGATAAAAAGAAAAATGTTTTTTGGTGCATCCAATTTGATTTTTGAGAATGCGAAATTTCTCAGGAAAAATATGACCGGCGCTGAAAAGATTTT
>JAKFCK010000217.1:0-2411 GCA_036676685.1 Chitinophagaceae bacterium
CTTGGTGAGATATATAATGATAAATTTATTAACCTTAACGATAAACCTTTTGCCTCATTTTATGCAAATACATATATAGATTCTTCCTCTCTTTACATAAACGTAAGTAATAAGTATTATGCTACAGAAGACGACGCAAAAGCACTTGTGGAGTTTGTAAGCGAAGGCAACACTGCGTTTATTGTTTCTTCTTATATAGACAGCACAGTGCTTGGCAAGGTACTCAGCAGGCAGGCGGGCAACCTATGGATGAATCATATCATGCCAAGGCAGTTTGTAAAAACACATGTTCAGCTTTCTCCCGCTGCTTATAACGGGCAGGACAGTTTCAGTTACTATTACCTCCCCTTCAGCAATTATTTTTCTGAAATAGATCCCGGGATGGGAAAGGCTGTGGGTTACAACAGCAACAACAGGCCAAACTGCGCTGTTTTTTTTATTGGCAAGGGTAGGCTATATCTTCACTGCGATGCACGGGCTTTTAGTAATTATTTTTTGCTTACTGCCAATAATTATGGCTACATGAAGCAGCTGATGGAAATGATGAACAGCCAGCCGGGAAATATTTTCTGGGATGACTATTACAACAAGATCAATTTCCGGGACGAGCAGGGGCGCTCTATGTCTGCGCTTAAAACCATCCTGGAGCACCCGCCGCTGGCCATGGCATTCTGGATTGTGCTGGCCATGCTACTGTGTTATATATTTTTTAACGGTAAAAGGAAACAGCGGGTGATCCCGGTTATCAAGCCGGTGGATAATACTTCTATCGCGTTTGTGCAGGCAATTGCAGGCCTTTACATGGCCGAACGCAATAACAGGAATATTGCGGATAAGATGATCACTTACCTCAATGAACATGTGCGAACAAGGTATTTTTTGAACAGCCAGCTGGTGAACCAGCAGTTCGTCAGTTCCCTGGGTAAAAAAAGCGGGGTGCCGCAGGATGCCGTGGCGTCTTTATATAATGCTATTCAACAGGTGCAGCTCACAGACGACCTGAGTGATTTTGAATTACTGTCATTGAACGAACAAATTCAGGAATTTTATAAAAAAAGAATATAATGGAAGAACAAACTGGGGAGCAGCTTTTTGAAGAACGTACACCGGTATCGGAGCTTAACCAAAAACTGAATGAGATCAGGGATGAAATGGCTAAAGTCATCGTGGGGCAGGCCCAGGTAGTGGACCTGTTGCTGATAGGGCTGCTCTGTGATGGCCACCTGCTGCTGGAAGGCGTGCCGGGAGTGGCTAAAACACTTGCAGCAAAACTTATGGCTAAAATGGTAGACGTTGGATTCAGTCGCCTGCAGTTCACCCCGGACCTGATGCCGGGAGATGTGATCGGCACCTCGGTTTTTAATCCAAAAGAAGGTTCGTTTTATTTTAAGCCAGGGCCCGTGTTTAGCAATATCGTTCTCATTGATGAGATCAACCGTTCACCGGCAAAGACGCAAGCCGCTTTGTTCGAGGTGATGGAAGAAAGGCAGATCACCGTGGATGGGGAGTCGCATTTTATGCAATATCCTTTTTTAGTGTTGGCAACCCAAAACCCAATCGAACAGGAGGGAACCTATCGTCTGCCCGAGGCCCAGCTGGACCGGTTTTTATTTAAGATCGAGATCGGTTATCCCACACTGCATGAGGAGATCGAAATCCTGAACAACCAACAAGGTAAAACGCAGGCGGAACTGCTGCAACTGGTCAATAAGATCCTTACTGCAGATGAACTTTTCCATTACCGGGAGGTGATACAGGGTGTGACCATTGATCCCAAACTTGTAGAGTATATTGCCAGGATCGTACATGAAACAAGGAATAATCCCTCCCTTTACCTGGGTGCATCTACGCGGGCATCCCTGGCCATTCTAAAATCCTCCAAGGCTGCCGCGGCATTAAAGGGAAGAGATTTTGTAATACCTGATGATGTAATAGAAATGGCGCCGCATGTGTTGAGGCATCGCATCATGCTTACACCCGAAAAAGAAATGGAGGGCATCACCCCGGATGAACTGATCGGCAGCATTATTCAGTCCCTGGACGTACCCCGTTAAAAAAACCGAACTATTGAACTTTGCCAGGAAATATATCGGCGATCTTTTTTTTACCACGCGTATTTACGTGCTGGCGGGATTTAGTGCGCTTATGTTTATTGTCTCCTTTTTTTTACCGATGCTCCAGGTTGCCGCCCTCGTCGTCTTCATGATAATGTTGAGTTTGCTGGCGGCGGATTATTTTATACTTTTTATCACGGGTGGCAAACCCTGGGCAAAAAGAGTGGTGGCTGTAAGACTAAGTAATGGGGACAGTAATGACATCCTGTTGCAGGTGAAGAACGGTTATACCATGCCGATGCATGTAACCATCATCGACGAGCTTCCTTTCCAGTTACAAGAGAGGTACTTCAACAT
>JAKFCK010000218.1:0-7313 GCA_036676685.1 Chitinophagaceae bacterium
TAACGTGCCAGCAATTTGTGTAAGCAGCTTTACGTCATAATAATAAATTGCCGTAGCGGTTAAAGCTTTCGGTGTCAATTGTGCGACACCAGGCCTGTTTGGTCCATAATCAAACCAATCGCCTAACCCATAATCGAGAATATTGTTGGTTGATCTCGATTTAAGATAAGCAACATATCTTTTCATCATCGGGTAAGCCTCTTCCAATAAAGCCACATCTCCAACCCATTTATACAGGAGCCAGGGAACGATCACAGAAGCACTTCCCCACTCCGGCGAATCCCTGAAACCAAACCCTTTGTCGTCAAAAAAAACATATTCCGGTGCTATGTCGGGCACCAATCCTTCGGGGGTTTGTGCATCCATCATGTCATACACCACTTTTTTGAGCAAATGATAGACGTTGAAATTTGCATTGATCGAATTACCCATAAGGTAATCCTGTTCCAGCCAACCCAGTTTTTCACGGTGTGGACAATCCGTGACTACGCTTTGAATATTACTTTGAATGGCCCATTTAATCAGCCCGTTAATATCATTGAATAATTTATTCGAACATTCAAACGATCCGTTAGACGGGGCGGAATTAGAAGTGTGCAAAGATTTTAAACTAATGATTTCTGCAAAGTCCCCGGTAGAATTCGCGGTATCCGGCACAGCGCCTTCCACCTGCACATACCGGAAACCCGTGTAAGAAAACCGGGGCCGCCATATTTCTACTCCATCCCCTTTTAACGTGTAGGAAAAATAATATGGTTTTCCCGTTGCTGTCTGGTTAGCAAGGCCATTGGCGTATAACAATTCTGCCGGGCTTAATTTAACCACCTGGCCTTTTTTTCCCTGTACTTTAAGTTCAATTATCCCGGAAAGATTTTGAGAAAAGTCATATACATACACGCTGTCTTTGGGCTTACTAATCGTTTTCACAACAAAGATATCCTGCACAGTTACCGGGTAATCCATCTCTGTTTCGATGATACCCAATGGTGCTGAAACCGGGACAGCAGCTTTCCAGGTTGCATCATTGAAGCCACTGTTTTCCCACCCTTTTTTTTCCAGGTTGGCGTCATAATCTTCGCCACCAAACAGGCTGGTGAAAGTAACGGGTGATGCGGTTGTTTTCCAGGAAGCATCGCTTACCAGTTCCGAAGATGTCCCATCGGTATACTTCAGCAATAGCCTGCAGATCATTTTCGGGTACCCATACGCGATAGCCAGTTTAATGTACCGTTCCCGGCTGATATTGAAAAAACCATTACCCACGATGAGGCCGAGGACATTTTCCCCTTTTTTAACTGCTGCCGTTACATCATAAACATTGTACAAAACCCTTTTGTCGTAATGTGTCCAACCGGGAGCAAGGAAACTATTGC
The DNA here is from genome assembly GCA_036676685.1 of Chitinophagaceae bacterium. Taxonomy (GTDB): domain Bacteria; phylum Bacteroidota; class Bacteroidia; order Chitinophagales; family Chitinophagaceae; genus Ferruginibacter. Next base: position 1,374 of record JAKFCK010000218.1, read on the forward strand.
CAACTTTTTTCCCATTGAGACTCAACTCGTAATGTCCCAAACCACTGACATAAATCGTCGCACTCGAAATTTGTTTATTGCTATTAAATGTTTTACGAAATAAGGGAACGATCGTTCGTTGTTTTAATTTATCCGGACCCAGTTTACGCTTCGTATCCACGTTCGCCACGCCGGGAACGGTTCTGAGGGAGTCGGGCATTTCTTCGTAGCCGATCCATTTAGCCCCCGACCAATCATTAACGGATAGTAACCCTACAGAAAAATGGGAAGAGGCGCCTGTTCCCAAATTATTTTTATTATCCCAGGTTATGACTTTCCAGTAATATTTTCCAGCTGGTTTTAAAGGCTTGCCAGCATAAGGTACAAAGTTTGATCTCGCAGAGTGTACTTTTTTAGAGTCCCATATGTTTCCAACACCTTTCTGTAATTGCTTTTCATTGTCCGATACCAGCACACGGTAAGCCACTTGCATCACGGCACGCTTAGGGGAGACCAATTGCCAGCTAAAAGTAGGCACTGTGGTATTTATGGCCAGTGGATTGGTCTTCGATTCGCATTGCAGGTTTACCACGCGCAGGTTTTGTGCAATGCCGGTAAAACCGAACAACGTCAATACAATAAAAAAAAATAATTTATTCATATCGCAATATCAACTCGCCTTATTAAAAATCAATACAATTCCACCATCGCTTTTATAACTCCGGTGGCCGGGTCTAACCAACTCTCGAAGTTTTCCTTTACATCTTCAAATTTTACCAGGTGTGTAATATAATTGGCAGGTTTTACCAACCCTTTCTTTATTGATGTCACAACGAGTTCAAAATCTTCTTTGGTAGCATTCCTGCTGCTCATAAGGGTAGCCTCCCTTTTATGAAACTCCGGGTGACTAAAACTGATCTCTCCTTTTTGCAGACCCACCAGTACATACCTGGCCCCATGCGCCATGTATTGGAAGGCATTGACGATCGCTTTTTGATTTCCGGTTGCATCGATGACTACTGTGGGCATATTATTGTTTGTAATTTCCTTCAACTTTGCCAAAGGATCATTCTGCAATGGATTGATGAAAAAGTTCACCCCTAGTTTTTCCCTGCAAAAGTTTAAACGGTTCTCATTGATGTCCATCATGATCACGGTTCCTCCTGCAATCCTTGCAAACTCCGCAATACCCAGGCCTATCGGGCCGGCACCAACTACCAAAACAAATTCATTTGGTTTTACCACAGCTCTCCTTACAGCATGGGCACCGATGGCCAGCGGTTCCACCAATGCGAGCTGATCGAATGGTAAACCTTCACCATGCAGGAGCGAATAAGAGGGCACCTGCAGGAATTCTGCAAAACCGCCGTCTATGTGTACCCCACAAACTTTAATGGCCGCGCAACAATTAGGCAGCCCGTTCCGGCAGGCGATACATTCTCCACAATAGAAATAAGGTATAAAGCTCACTGTTTCCCCGATGGCAAAACCAGGTGCATTATCAAACTCCACCAGCTCCCCGGCCAGTTCATGCCCCAACACCCGAGGGTATTCGAAAAATGGCTGCGTACCTTCAAAGGCATGCAGGTCAGTGCCGCAGATACCGATGCGTTTTATCCTGATAATTGAATGGTCCTTCCTGAGCACTGGTCGTTCTTTTTCCGCATAATTAAATTCACCAGGCTTAGTACATATTAATGTCTTCATAATTTTTTCTTTAATCGGGCTGAGGCTTATTGCACATCAAGCCCGGAAATTCCTACGCCAACTGCATCCTCCGCTATAATTTTTATGCGATAGTTCCCCGCATTTATCATTGAACCCGTATTGGTAGTTATATAACTCCATTTCCCTGGTTTGGACGGTGTAAATACGACCTTCTCATTTTTTAGAACTGTTCCATCGGCCATTATTATTTCAATTCTTCCTGATAAGTTCTTATCGGCTGTGTTAGAATAACGCACGGTCAAAGAATAAATATCTGCGGCCCCAATATTGACATTCCATTGTATCGCGATTTCATTCTTGCTGAAGGTTAGGGTGGTCATTCCGTTAACCGCGCCGGAAACTACTCCATCGCCCGGGGTTATTGCCGTCGGGGGCCTATGGGGAACTACCGGTTTTAAATCGAAAGCCGGCTGCATGCCGGATGCAGGCACTACAAATATTCCTTTGATGGAATCTATACTTAACACAACCGTTGAACCTTTGGTAAATCGCCTTTTGTAAACACTAAAAAGAGCACCTGTTTTTGCGCTGTTGCGAACAAAAGTTTTAGTAACCTCAAAACCAGGCCACGTTGGTTTGTTTTCATCCTCCAGAACAAACACATCTGCATCATTGGTTACTTCAAATTGTAAATTTCCTTTTGCATTTTCCGATAGCCTGATCCAGTCTGCACCAAAAAGATTAGGTGGTAATGAAACAATCTTTTTAATTCCTTCCATAAATTGATTTACGCCAATATCCAACCAGGATTCCACTGCGTATTTTATCGGGCCGGCAACCTTCACATTTTTTATTAAAGATCCGGGAGAAGCAATGGGTTTCATTTTTTTATTCAGCGTGGCAATTGCAATGGCAGAAATGATTGCCTGTCCTGCCGGCACATTTGGAAATGATATCGTTAATTGCCCGCCAGTAATACGAACCTTTACTGATTTTTTTAATGCGGTGTTTATTCCCGATTCTTTCCATATATCGATGTTTTTTAAAACGACTTTATTATTCACTGCTACATCAAAGAGCCTGAAACCGGAGCAATCGATACCTCCGCCAACACCCCACCAGGGTTCGGCAAAATACAATTCAATTAAATAGTCACCGTCCTGCACTGGTAAGGTAAAATTGAGCTGATCCCTTCCATACCTGAATGATTGAAACAGGGCCCAGTCCTTAGTTCCTTTTATCGGGTTAGTTGTTCTTCGCTGGCTGGCAAAAAATGCAGGCATTTCGGGGAAATTATTTGTCCAGGAGGAAGAGGTGTGAGTGGTGAGTGGGGAATGGTGAGTGGTGAGTGGTGAGTGGCCAGTTGTGAGTGATGGGACGCCAGCGGCGAGTGGCGAGTGAGAAGGGGGCGCAGCGCGGTCTGCGGTCCATGTGTTTCCGTTCTCGTCTTTGTAATCCGGGCCACCGCAGTTGATGCGGGCGATGTAATTGTATTTTGGTTGTGGTTTCGTGATTGAGTTTACCCCGGTGTATAATTTATTAAAGCCCGGGGCTTGTGGAAGATGCTGCAGCACTATCGTGTCCCTGGCCATAGCTTTCCCATTTACATAACCCACTGCATACAATATATTATAACGAATGTTGACCTGGTCCCATAAAAAATGTGTACCTATTCCATTTCGCTTTTTCTTTCCGAGAGAAACGGCATTTAGATCATTGAACAATTCCACTTCATCGCAGTTGGAATAGACAATTAAATTGTCTTTGATTCCGGGTTCTGTCCATCTTCCGGGCCAGGTGTGCGAAACAATATACAGCATGGGGGAGGTTTCTTTGGGCGCATAATTGCTTCGGTACATATAAAAAACATCCAGCGGTTCTTCCCATGGTGTAAGTAACCCTTTATAATTTACCGGGCCAATCCGGTCCAGTTCCCGGTAGCCTTCCCCACCCTGTACCCTGCCCGGGTTATCATGCGAAGTAAGTAACCACGCGAAATGACCAGCCACACTATCTTTAACGCTCTCCGATAATCTCACTTTAGTTTCCATTAAAGCTGTCATCCGATCTTCAGAATGAGTTCCGGGCTGATCAGCGTTTTTCTCGTTGTGTAGATCCAATGTGCGCCATGCGCCATATTCGCCCACCAGTATTTGTTTTTTCAGATCGTTAGCATACGTCGCAGGATCACCACCATAAGTGCCCGTCCAGTTTTGCGGGACATCCCAGTCAGTGCCTTCGCCGCCATTACAGGCTGTTACCAGTCTTTGCGAAGAAGCCGTGGGATCGAGGGAACGAACCAGTGCTACGCAATCTTCCGCGAACTCTTTTGGCAGTTTACTTTCATTTTGTAATCCCCAGAGTACAACGGATGGGCTATTGCGTCTTTCAATCACCCACTCTTTTAAAAGCGCCTTAAAGTTGTCCCGGAATACTTTGGTATCATACCAGATATGGGCGGTATGCTGGGTCCAGTTGAGTATACCGGCGCTATCCCAGTATTGCTGATAATGTAAACTATGTGGCTGATGTGCATCCCGGAAGGCATTGAAACCGGCAGCTTTAATCATCCTTGCCCTGGAAAGAATTTGTTCTTTACTAAAAGCATGGCTGTTGCCCAACAGGTGTTCATATTCCGCGATACCATTTATAAAAACCGGTTTGCCATTTAATACAAACTGGTTGGAAGCGTTTTCTTTTGTATGCAGCCATTTGATCCACCGGATGCCATAAGGCGTTATTAATTCATCAATGGTCTTTCCCTCCCGGATGATGCTGGTTTTTATTTTGTAGAGGTATGGATTCTGCAGGTCCCAAAGTTGCACCTTTCCGGTGACGGAGAGCAACTGGTGTAAACTGACTGTCTCCCCGGGTTCCAGCTTTATTTGCCTTCTTTGATTTGAAATAATTTCACCCTTCGCATCCTCGAGTTGGTTTGAAACGGTTATTATTGTTGCCTTGTTACTGTAATTTTTAATCGTACTGGAAATATTGACCCTGGCGGATTTTGCCGTTACGGTGCTATCATTCCAGGCATGTACACCAAAAGGCTCTACCCGGACATCATTAGTAACGATCAAATGTAGCGGCCGGAAAATGCCCATAGGTTGGGAACCTTCAGAAAAACCACGTTCGTCGCTGCATCCTCCACACACCCAGGGCAGGTCTTTAATATTTGAAGGATGGTATGCTCGAACAGCAAGTTGGTTAGCTGTTCCGTCTGTTTTTATGCCCTCTGTAACATCAATGGTGAATGTTGTTCTTCCCCCGGCATGTGCACCGATTTTTTTCCCGTTTAAAAACACTGTTGCATATGAACCTACACCTTCAAAAAATAAAAAGAAACGTTTATTTGTTTTAGGCTGCTTAATGTTGAATGTTTTCCTGTACCAGGAATCGCCATGCCGGTTTCCGTGCAACATTCGCCTGTAACCATCATAGACATCCCAGTTGTGGGGGATAGTTACTGTTTTCCAGTTCTTATCAATAGGAGCTTCGTAGGAGTTTGAAGGCAATAATTTATTATCATTGGTGGCTATCGTTTGCCAGTTATCATTAAGAGAAATTTCCTGGCGGATATTGATTTGGGCAATAGAGAGTTGACAGAGAAATATGAACGTAATGAAAAGCGAACCTGTCTTCACCGGGGAGAAAAAGAGAAGCTGATTTGCAGCTGAGATACTCATTTGTAACTCCTTTAACTCTCTTTCTCTGCGGTGAAAGCTGTGTAAAACATTATAATCTCTTAAGCGACCCATCAAATTTATACACCCCGTTTTTAATTGTAGAAACATTTATGACTTTCTCATTGTAACGCAATACCAATGGCATCGAGGCCTTAGACAAAACGCTTAACTGCTGCAGTTTTCCGTTTTTCCATTTAATATCCAAGACAAACCCTCCCCTTGCGCAAATCCCTTTCACTTCTCCCATCCCTAATGCAGCGGGTAATGCCTGGAGAATATCAATGAATTTTGTGTGGCTCTGCACCAACATCTCTCCAATACCTGCCGCGCCACCAAAGTTGCCATCTATCTGGAAAGGGGGGTGGGCATCAAACAGATTGGGATAGCTGCCGGCGCCGCCTTTTACAGGGCTCAATAACATTTTCACCATTGTGAATGCATGCTCCCCATCTTTAAATCGGGCCCAGCAATTGATCTTCCAGCCAAGGCTCCAGCCCGTTGCTTCATCACCCCTGAAGAGCAAGGATTGTTTTGCGGCATCCATCAATTCAGGAGATTCATCATAGTTGATCTCGCTACCAGGGTACATGCCCCACAAATGCGAAAT
>JAKFCK010000219.1:0-11650 GCA_036676685.1 Chitinophagaceae bacterium
GTCATTGGGTCATTGGGTCAATGGGTCATTGGGTCATTGGGTCATTAGGTCATTGGGTCATTGGGCCATTGGGTCATTGGGTCATTGGGTCGTTGGGTCATTAGGTCATTGGGTCATTGGCTCATTGGCTCATAGGGTCATTAGGTCATTGGGTCATTGGGTCATTGGGTCGTTGGGTCATTGGGTCAATGGGTCATTGGGTCAATGGGTGAATGGGGGAATTGGTCAATGAGTCAATGAGGAATAGTCGTTTGTGGGATGCGAAGTTTATATAGTTGGCCATCTGCGATTTCCAGAAATTATTCATCGGTTTTACGACGAGCAGATCTTATGTGCCTTGGTATGCAACCTCGAAATAACAATCATAAACCTTACCTGCTTCCCCCTATTTTACTGGGTTTATTTACCTCCCTAAAAAAGGAATTTTCAGTGTGACGATGATTATGATTAATACTGAGCTGCGATTAATTCTTTTTCTTTATTTATTCAGTTTGAACAGGCCCGGTATAACTATAAAGGCATTGAATGTTGCAGTGCGAGAGAGTTGCAAAACATACTGGGTTATTCAGAATGGCGAAATTTTATGAAAGTAATAGACAAAGCAAAAGATGCTTGTTTAAATGCCGGGGAAAAGATCTCTAACCATTTTGTTGATATCAACAAAATGGTGGAAGTAGGCAGCGCTGCAAAAAGAGCCCTTGAAGACATTGCCCTAACCAGGTATGCCTGTTATCTCATCGCCCAAAATGGTGACACTTCAAAACAGGCTATTGCTTTTGCACAAACTCCTGCCCCCCTCTGGTTTTCAACCAACGGGGAATTATGAACCGCTGGGCCTCACACATGTCATTGTGGTATGGAAAGAATAAAAAATGAATTACCTGCTCTTGAAGATGATCTTAAAATGATCCATGGGGGGTTAGTAGACGAAAGACTAAAATGAGTCCGTTCTTCCAACCTATAACTATAATTCTTAACTCTTAATTCTTAACTCACCACCCCCTGCCGCTCCACAATAAACTTTATCACATCATCCAGCTCCAGCCCCGCGCCAGTAACAGCATCCAAAATCTCCTCCCTGTTCACATTCGCTGCAAAACTTTTTTCCTTGAATCTTTTTTTAACGCCTTTTAATTCCATGCCTTTATACCCTTCGGGACGCATTAAACTGTAGGCATGCACCAGGCCGCTGAGTTCGTCAAAGGCATAGAGCATTTTATCCATTTGTGTTTCGGGTAACACACCAAAATGGTTGGGACCATGGCTGGCGATGGCATGAATGATGGCCGGGTCTACATTTCGGTTTTCAAGTTCTTCGATGATCTTTTTGCAATGCTGGTCGGGCCACTGGTCCCAGTCGGCATCATGCAGCAGGCCGGCCATTTCCCAGCGCCATTGGCCGGCTTCGTCAAGGCCTTCTTTCTCTGCTGCCCAGCATTTCATTACATGCGCCACCTGCTTCATGTGCAGGCGCAGGCGATCGTTGAGCACCCAGTCATTAAGGAGCTGGTTAGCCTCTTCTTTAGTTAAAACATTGCCCGCGTTTTTCGGGTCACCAAATACAGAGCGGTTTAGTTGTAAGGACATATGATTTAATTTGAGGGTATTATTTGAAGAAATGTCGGATTTGCGGATGTCGGATGTCGGATGTTGAACCGTTGAACCGTTGAACCGTTGAACTCTTAACGCTTAATTCTCACCTCTTAACTAATTCAACATTTAAAATTCAACATTCAAAATAATTACTCAACGACTCCCTCCAGCGCAAGCAAAAACGCGTACTCCCTCGCCCTATCCTTCAGCACCTTAAAACGTCCGCTGGCACCACCATGACCCGCTTCCATATTGGTGTAAAGGAGAATGTGGTTCTTGTCTGTTTTGTATTCCCGCAGTTTGGCTACCCACTTCGCCGGTTCAAAATACTGCACCTGGCTGTCGTGCAGACCGGTGGTGATGAGCATATTCGGGTAAGCCTTTTTCTCCACGTTATCGTAGGGCGAATAGGTTTTCATGTAATCGTAACTTTCTTTATCGGCCGGGTTGCCCCACTCATCGTATTCATTGGTGGTAAGCGGGATACTGGCGTCACTCATCGTGCTGATCACATCCACGAAAGGCACCTGCGCTACAATGCCGTTCCAGAGATCCGGGCGCATGTTTACCACGGCACCCATCAGCAGGCCACCGGCACTGCCTCCCATGGCATACAGATGTTTGTTGCTGGTAAATTTATTGGCCAGCAGGAATTCTGCGCAGTCGATAAAGTCCGTGAATGTATTTTTTTTCTTTTTCATTTTGCCATCCTCGTACCAGGCACGGCCCATCTCCTGCCCGCCGCGGATATGCGCAATAGCAAAAGCAAAACCGCGGTCGAGCAAGCTCAGGCGGGTGCTGGCAAAACTGGCATCCATGCTGGCGCCGTATGAACCATAACCATAAAGCAACAAAGGACCGTTGCCGTCTTTAACAAACCCTTTTTTATATACCACCGAAATGGGAATGGTAGTACCGTCTTTTGCGGTAGCATACAGGCGTTCCGTAATATAGTCGGCGGCATTGTACCCGCCGAGGACCTCCTGTTGCTTCATCAGTTTTTTCTCTTTCGTGGTCATATTATAATCGTACACGGAAGCGGGCGTGGTAAGCGAAGTATAATTATAGCGCATTACGTCCGTATTATATTCCGGCGTGTAGCCGGGGTAAGCCGCGTAGCTGGCTTCGCCAAAATCCAGGTAATGGTGCTGGTTGTTTTGGGTATTGATGATATGGATCTGTGTAAGACCGTTTTTTCTTTCAGATACTGCGAGATGGCCTTTGAACAGGTCGATACTTTCTATAAGGATAGTATCGCTGTGGGCGATGAGTTCCTGCCAGCTGCCCACGTCCGTTTTATTCTCCGGGCAGGTCATGATCTTGAAATTTTTTGCTTTGTCGTTGTTGGTGCGGATATAAAATTTATCGTTGGCATGGTCCACGTCGTACAACACTTCTTTCATCCTGGGTTGAAAAACCGCGAAAGCTGCATCCGGTTGATCAGCCCGGATAAATCTTTGCTCAGAAGAAAGGGTAGCCTGGGAAATGATGAATATATATTTCTCCGATTTTGTTTTGCCTACACCGATATAGTTCGTCGGGTCTTTTTCTTCATACACCACCACATCTGCTGCCGCGTCGGTTCCCAATACATGTTTTTTTATTTTTTCTGAAAGCAGGGTCACCGGGTTCTTGGCCGTATAAAAAAATGTTTTGTTGTCTGCCGCCCATGCCACGTTACCTTCTGTGCGGGTGACGGCGTCTTTATAAATCTCTCCCGTGGCCAGGTTCTTTATATAAATGGTATACTCCCTGCGGCTCACGGTATCTACACCGTATGCCAGCAGGTTGTTGTCCGGGCTTACGCTGCTGCCACCCACGCTAAAGTATTCATGGCCTTCGGCCATGGCGTTCACGTCCAGCAAAATTTCTTCCGCGGCTTCCAGCGATCCTTTTTTGCGGCAGGATATATAATAATCTTTGCCTTCCACCTGGCGGGTGTAATAAAAATACCCGTTCTTAAACACGGGCACACTTTCATCTTTTTCCTTGATGCGGGCTTTCATCTCCGTGTATAATTTTTCCTGGAATGTTTTGGTGGCCGACATCATGGTGTCGTAGTAGGCGTTTTCTGCTTCCAGGTATTTTACTACGTTGTCGCTGTCGGGGCCTTTCTTAAAGAAGTCGTTCATCCAGAAATAGTCATCAATCCTGGTATCGCCATGTGCGGTGAGGGTTGTGGGTTTTTTATTGGCTACAGGTGCAGCTACATTTTCCGGCCATGTAAATTTCATTGTAGAAGTGTGGGTTGTTTTAGAATTACACGAAAAAAAAGCAACTGCGGAAACAGCAGCTGCAATCAAAGTTATTTTATTTAAAGCAGTTGGCTTTTTGGATGGCATATTGTGATTTTAAGTTTTGTGATGCTGATGCTGTAGGATGATGAAGGGTTTGATAAATGTAGGAGATTATTTCTAAAATGAGGAAACTGTCATTTGCCTTAAACTCCAACCTTAAGTTCCCCCTTCAGGGGGTCAGGGGGTTTTTCTCGCCAGCACAATCACATTTTTATACTTCTTCGTTTTACCCTGCAGGTTAAACACTTCCGTGTAGATCACATAAATTCCCACAGGCAGCGCCTGGTTTTTTTCGCCTAGGCCATCCCAGCGAAAGTAACCTTTCGTGCCTGCGAGTGCCTGCCGCTGCAGGTAACGAACGGGGCGGCCGGCTGCATCAAATATGGTGATATTGGCCACGTAACCCGGCTCGGGGAAATTGTAATCTATGCTTGCAAAATCATCCAGCCCATCATTGTCCGGGCTGACGATCTCCGGTGAAGTGGTGATGGTTCCCTGCACACCTGCGTCTATCCTGTACTGGGAGTTCTTATAAGTGGGCGTACCATATCCTACGTTGGTAGCCGCGCTAAACCAGTTGGCGGCCTGCTCATTCACATTAAAGGTCTGCGGGTTGTCTGCCGTAGTATCGTTGTAATTTATTCTTTCCAGCGCCACTCCTTCTTCCTCGCTGATCAGTTTAAAATGCCAGTTCTCATCATAGGCGATCTCGTCCACCACCAGGCCCTGCTCATTAAGCAAAACCACGTGTCCATCATCATCATTATAAGAAGGGAGGTTCAGTTCTATAAAAGCATCGGGGCTATTGGCCACGTAGGTATTTTTCACCAGGGCAGCATCTTCTGTGAGCACAATAAAATCATGGGGAAACAGGAGGTAATCTTCCGTACTCACCTGCGTGATACTGCTGATGGCACCGGAGGTATTACGATTGGCGATATAAGCATTACGAAGTGTGATGATCTTGTTGCTGCGGTTATAGACCTCCACGTAGTCGTTGCTCGTAGGAGCAGGATTAAATAAGATCTCGTTTACCACCAGGTCAAAACGCTGGAGGCTTTCGTACAGACCCAGGCGGGCAGTATTGCTACTACCGATCGCATTACCGGAACAATCTGTGAGAGCGGTTACGGTAACGGTATAAATTTTATTACGCAGCAATGGCGTAGCCAGGCGAAGCCTTACCCGGTCAAAAACAAAAGACAGGGGCCAAGCCTGTGATGGGGCGCCGATGCCGTCGCTGATCGTATAACGGGAAGCCAGGGCTGCAGCAACGCTATCGAGGGATTCATTGAATACGAGCACAACATTCACACTATCGGTAGCGTATGCACGCAAAAGCCGGGGCAAGGTAACATCCGCATTAAGTCCATCGACCGAATTCTTTTTCCCCGGTGTACCGCCTTTGGCGTCTGTGCTGGCCTTCCAGTTACTCATGCCGCTGCAGGGATTGTTGCTATCGGTCATTTCCAGGGTCCAGCCACCAGATCTTTTAAGTTCATTCTGGTACCAGTTATCGGAATAGTTCACGGAATGAACGACCATACCTTGCGGGGAAGTTAAATAAAGCAAGTCACCGGTGTTGCCTAAGCCGGGAAAACTGGTTACAGGTATTACGGGTGCAAAAGCAGACAATGCCGCTACAGCACTGCTGGTGCTGACCAGCACGAAACTATCTTTCTTTAATAAGTAAGCCGGCATGGGGCCGCTTTGCCCATTAGGTTTCCCGATACGCCATCCCTGCAGGTTGATGTCAGACCCTGAAGTATTTCTTAGTTCCACCCACTCTGCATCCGGCAGGCCTACCAGTGGTGTGGGGTCTGCCATGATCTCATCGATCACAACATCAAACTGCCCGGCAGTAACAAAACTGAAAGCGGCCGTGCCATTAGACTGGGTGTTCCCCGCCAGGTCTTTTACATTATTTACAGTCAACTGCATTGTTGTCCTGTTGGGAAAACTGTTGGCAAAAGTTAAATGCACCAATGCACTATTCACCCCATCCCGCACAGCAGAGAGCGGTGAGCCAATGGAGTTGTTTACTACATAGTTGCCGGCTAACTGGCTGCTGGCGGCTTCTACGGGTTCGTTAAATAAAACATCCAGCGTGGTCGTGCTGGTTGCCGTAGCAGAAACTAACGAGGGCGGCGTGACATCGGGCACATAGTCCGTGACCGTGATATCATCAAAAAAATGCCGCTGAAAAAAAGTTGCGGTGCTCTGCCTTATCCAGATGCCGAAAAATGCAGAAGTTGAATAGGTGGCATCCGTAACGGTTCCTTCACTGGTGTAACTGGTGCCGGTTCCCGAGAGGTCGCGGAAGAGCGTCCAAACATTTGCCGCACTTCTCACCACCCTTATCTTCATCACGTTGTTGCTGCTGTTGGTGGTAGCATTTGCACCGTCTATGATCTTTACCGCTGCCACACCGGCATCCTTGCGGTACAAACTTATTTCATCGTCCGTATTGCCGATGCGCACAAAATAACCGGTAGTACCGGTAAGGGTAAGGTCGCTTGCAGATGCCGTAAGGTAAACATCCACGTAGTTGGCCCCGGAAGGATTAAAAGTAAACGCGCCATAAAAATCCCATTGCGCAGCCGTGGCTTTTGTGCTGGGAGTGGCCAGGTAAAAATTACTGCTGGTTACGGTATTATTGATTTGCAGTTGCTGGCCTGCATTCACAATAAAATCTGCAGGGGAACCTACCCAGGCTGGGTTAGCCGTAAAGTTGCCATCATTAAAATTATCAGTAAACTGTGCGGTTACATTTTGAACAAGCAGACCGATAAATAAGACAAAGGGTAATATTTTTATCATAAGCAGAATAGTGATTTTTTAAAGATACAATGTAAAGGTGAGTTGCGAGGGGGTGAAAAGTGAATAGTGAATAGTGAAGAGCGGCCAGGCTGTTGGTTTTCGGGAGGGGCTTGTGAATAGCGAATAGTGAATAGTGAAGAGCGGCCAGGCTGCTGGTTTTCGGGAGGGGCTTTTCTGATTGAAAAGGGTTCTAAGGAGTGAATAGTGAATAGTGAAGGGCGGCCAGGCTGCTGGTTCCGGGAGAGTCTTAACTGATTGAAGCTGGTATGAATGTAAGACCTTCAAAGGTTTCACTATTCACTTATTCACCATTCACCATTCACTCACGGAATCCGGCTACCCACACAATGACTTATTGACCAATGACCAATGACTCCGCTATGAACTCCCGGTCCGCAGAACCTTCGAACAGGGGCGGTTCCGCAAACGATTGCGTAACAGATATTTGGTTTAACCGTCATTTGTTATTAATTTCGGCTCCCATTATGACAAAAACGATTAAACATACCATTAAGATAAAACAGGCCGGCTGGCGGAGCTGACTATATCTGATTGTATAAAAGATAAAAAGCCTTCCGCCAAAAACGGGAGGCTTATTTTTTACTGTTAAAACAAAAAAAAATGAAAGTTGCGGTTGTAGGTGCTACAGGCCTGGTAGGCACAAAGATGTTACAGGTATTGGCCCAAAGAAATTTCCCGGTTACAGAATTGCTACCGGTTGCTTCCGAAAAATCTGTAGGTAAGGAAATAGAATTTAAGGGAAAGAAATATAAGGTGATCGGCATGCAGGATGCTATTGATGCCCGCCCGGCCATTGCTATCTTTTCTGCAGGCGGCAGCACATCCCTGGAATGGGCACCAAAGTTTGCTGATGCAGGTATCACCGTAATTGACAACAGCAGCGCATGGCGCATGGACGAAACCAAAAAACTGGTCGTGCCGGAAGTGAATGGCCATGTGCTCACTGCCGCGGATAAAATTATCGCAAATCCTAACTGCAGCACCATCCAGATGGTAGTAGCTTTAAAACCCTTACACGATCGCTACAAGATCAAAAGAGTGGTAGTGAGCACTTACCAGAGTGTAACAGGTACCGGCGTGAAAGCAGTAGAGCAAATGATGAACGAGCGCAAGGGCGTGGAAGGGCCGATGGCTTATAAATACCCGATCGATCTGAACGTGATCCCGCAGATCGATGTGTTTATTGAAAATGGTTACACCAAGGAAGAAATGAAAATGGTGAACGAAACCAAAAAGATCATGGAAGACAATAGTATACGCGTAACGGCTACCTGCGTGCGTATCCCCACCATGGGCGGGCACAGCGAGTCGGTGAACATCGAGTTTGAAAATGACTTTTCGATCCCGGAAGTTAAAGACATCCTGCACAGCAGCCCGGGCATCACCTTACAGGATGATATCGATAATTTCGTTTACCCTATGCCGTTAACAGCGCATGATAAGGATGACACTTTCGTTGGCCGTATCCGCAGGGATGAGTCCCAACCGAATACCTTAAACTGCTGGATAGTGAGCGACAACCTGCGCAAGGGTGCTGCCACCAACGCCGTGCAGATTGCGGAAGAACTGCTGAAAAGAGGGTTTGTATCAGCCAACCTCCTGGTAGAACAGGAAGCAGCGCTTAAATAACCGGCATTCAACTTACAGGGTTAGTATATAACAGCACCCATAAACGAACTGTTTATGGGTGTCTTGTTTTTTACTAACTTGTATTTCCTAACCAGTTTATTATGCGAGTAATTATTTTTTTAAGCCTTTGTTTTTTGTCGTTGAATGCCCTTGCTCAAAACAAAGACCAGCAAGCCATTCTCAGTGCAATAGACCTGCAGAAAAATGCCTGGAACAGTGGCAACCTCAACGAGTTTATGCAGACCTACTGGAAAAATGATTCCCTGATGTTTATCGGTAAGGGTGGTGTGACTTATGGCTGGCAGAATACCCTGGACAATTACAGAAAGGGCTACCCGGATACTGCCGCTATGGGCAAGCTGGACTTTGACATCCTGCACGTAAAAAAACTATCCAGGTTGTATTATTCCGTGGTGGGCAAATGGTTCCTAACCCGGAGCATTGGTAATGTGGGCGGGCATTTCACACTACTCTTCCGGAAAATAAATAATAAGTGGCTGATCGTATCAGATCACAGCAGCTGATCAAAGCCAGTCTTTCCACTTTCGGGTGATATACCAAACCAGCAGCACAAGGCTGGCGAGGGATATGATATAATACAGGATGTTTTTCCACGTTATACTTAATGCATAAAAAGCGTACCCCCAGTAGATGCCGACCAGCACATTGGCGATCATCCAGAGTAGTACCAATGCAATGGTATTGACAATTAAAACCAGGAAACCACGTGTATCATCCTCCATGCCCATACTGTAAAATTGCAACTTAATTATTGAATTAGTAATTGTTTAAAGCTGGCGCTATCGCCATTGAATACATTAAAGTCCACGAAGGCGTCGATACCATTTACCCTCCCGCTCTCACTATGTTGCCAGAAAAACCAGGGCCTTTTTATCCGGGGTTTTTCTTTCTCTTTGTAATGCGCCACCCACAATGGATAATCATCAAACCTGCCTGCGAGGAAGGTTTCGTAAAAAACGACGTTTGTATAGATAATGGGTTTCACCTTATATTTTTTTTCCACCACCTGCAACCAGTCTGCTACTCTTTGCTGCAGCACTGTAACAGATGTGCCGTTTATTTGTTCAACATCTAACACAGGAGGAAGATCCCCTTTCCTGAGATTTACATTTTCAAGGAAATTTTCTGCCTGGGCTTTCCCGCTACGGCTGGCAATAAAAAAATGATACGCACCCCGCGGCAGGCCGGCTTTTTTGGCCTGTGTCCAGTTCCGGTTAAACTGGTTATCGATACTGGTAATGCCCTCGGTCGCCTTGATAAAGACAAACCCGATACGGATATTTTCCACCTGCATATCTTTCACCAGCTTCCAGCCAATGGTTTTCTGGTAACGGCTCACATCGATCCCATGAATAGGATACTTTGCAGGCATATCTATACCAAAGGCCGGATAATGAATAAAAGCAGGGCGGTTGTAGTACCGGTTAAATAAAAAAGTGGCTGCAGAAAAGGAAACCACGATGATAAAAAGGATGATAAGATTCTGTTTTCTTTTTTTGCTACTTTTCTTGCTTCTGCTGGCCATTGGTGATTTAGTGGTTAACCCGGAATTTGTAAAACTAAATCTTTAGCGCATAAGCTGTTTCACAATTTTTTTATCGCCAGCCCGCACCTCGGCTATATAAATACCACGTGCCCAGTGGCTGGTATTCACCTGCAGGAATTCCGTTCCGTTCAGGAGTGGCAAAACCTGCCGGTACATCAGCTGGCCCTTTGCATTGAATATCCTTATGTCTGCGTTGGCTGCAGAAAAATCATGGAGGAAAAAATTAAGCGGGCTGGTAACGGGGTTGGGATAGATCTCCACTATCCCCTCCCCTGTATTGGTAATAACTGTTTTTTCGGTGCTGTTATTCCTGGATATGATCCAGTATTCGGGATCGATCAGCACCGTATCTGCTTCAAAACCGATCTGCTGCACAAAATCCTGGTTATTGAAAGTATTGTTGACCACAACTGTTTTTTCCTGCGTAGCATTTTTAAATTTGAGGGCTACAGGCATTACAAAAAAGGAAACGGAGGCATGAGAGGTAACCTGGCTCATGTTAATTTTCACATTACTGCGGCCCAGCTGGCTCCATTTCACATGATAAGAAGGATATCCTTCCCCTTCGTACCACTGGCTGAAAAATTTCGTGAGGTCTTTCCCGCTTTCCAGCTCCAGGTGCCTCTTAAGGTTTGCAGTGCGGGCAAAACCATAAGCCAGCGCGGGATCTTTAAGGTACTTGTTTATCGCCCGGAAAAAAACATCGTCGCCCAAAACAAAACGAAGCATATACACGAGGTAGGAACCTTTATTGTAAGATAGCCTTGCATTGAATATCCGGTTTACACTTATGGTATCATTCACTTTTACTGAACCATTTACGACAGCAGTAATGTTGTTCATTAGGTTTCGCCTGTTGATATAAATATTCGCCGGGTATTTTTTTTCCATATGCATAGCTGCCAGGTGGGTGGCAAAACCTTCATTCAGCCAGATATCCACCCAGCTGCCGGTAGTTACCATGTTGCCAAACCACTGGTGTGCGAGCTCATGTGCCATGAGATTCTCATCCGGTGACACTAAGAACGTGGACGTCTGGTGTTCCATTCCCCCGCCCCAGCCGAATTGCACATGTCCATATTTTTCTTTGATAAACGGGTAATCGCCGAAACGTGAATGAAAGAGCTGCATAGCTTCCAAAACCTTGTGTGTATTATCCTGGAAAGTAGTAAGGCTTTCCGGGTAACAATAGGTTTGCATGGGAAGATTCACATTACCTAATTGAACGTTATTGTTGAAGACCGTATAGTTTGTAACGGCAAAACAGATAAGGTAGGATGCGATAGGGTAACGGTGTTTCCAGTGCGTGATCATTTTTCCGCCTGCTGCCGGGTTTTCAGTCTGCAGCAGGCCATTGCTGGCTGCCTTGTAAATGGCAGGGTGCGTGAGAAAAACATCAATGGAATCCGCTTTATCGTCCAGGCCGTTTTTGCAGGGCCACCAGTCACGGGAACCGTAGGGTTCACTTAGACTCCACACAACGGGAACGCCCGCATGCATAGATTGGATGAAAGATCCGAACCCTGTATTTGCGGGCACGCCCTGGTAAAATATACTAACAGAATCCAGTGTACCTGTATTGATTGAAGCAGGAAAATTAATTTCCAACCCATTATTTGCCTGTGAAAAGGCCAGGGGGATACCCCGCTGTTTTACGCTGTCTGTCAGCAGCTGGTTCATCAGGTCCAGCGTAATGGAAGTTGAGGGGCTGTTAACAGTAAAG
>JAKFCK010000220.1:0-2991 GCA_036676685.1 Chitinophagaceae bacterium
GGCGATGGGCATTAAAACACAATATTCCCCTGGCTTATATATCAGATGCAGAGGGCAGGCAACAGCGGCATGTCCTGAAAGAAAAATTTCGTTCAATTATCCTTCGCCGGTTTTTTAAACCCATCCAATACTTTTTAACTGTCGGGGATGCTAATGAGTCATATTACCGTGGGTATGCTGTGCCCGATGAAAAGATGATTCGAATGCACTTCCCTATTGATGTAAAACAATACAAAGAGTATTACCAGGAGCGAAGTCTGCTACGGGACGGTATTAGAAACCAGTATGGGATAAGCGGGATCGATACTGTGTTGTGCGTGGTAGGAAAGTTGGTAACATGGAAGAACCAGGATCATATTATAGACGCTATGCAAGTCCTGGAACAAAAAGGGTTTAAGACTATTTTATTTATTTTGGGATCAGGAGAGAAAAGAGAAGAGTGGGAACAAAAGGCAGCCGGGCTGGCAATTAGCAAGGTTTATTTTCCGGGTTTTGTTTCAATAGATGATCTGCCCGCTTATTATGCTGCCACTGATATATATGTGCATCCGGCCTCTGTAGAACCACATAGCATTGCGGTAAGTGAGGCTATTTACATGGGCTGTCCCGTGATCATAAGTGACCGCTGTGGAAGTTATGGAGATACTGATGACGTGCAGGCAGGTAAAAATGGCTATGTTTTTCAATATGGAAATATTGAACAGTTAGCTGAAAAAATAGCCCTCCTTGCTACAAATAAAACATTGCGGGATAATTTTGGGGCATACTCTCATGACATCAGCGTTTCGTTTCAAAAAAATGCTCATTATTCAATCATGGAAAAATTAGTCTATAGACTTCAGTCTTCAATAAATGTTATTACCCGTTAAATATCAGCATCTTCTCCAAAAAATTGGGTAAACACCAGTAATTTATGCGATTAATGATTGTTGGCTCCGACAGGATATATGCCATAGAAAATTTTTATGTTAAATACCTGCGGGAGCAGGGCGTGGAAGTATTCCATTTTCCCGCGCAAAGTATTTTTTATGATTATTACCAGGCAGGGATTTTAAATAAATTGTTCTACAGGGCAGGCCTGTCCGGTATATTAAAAAAGATCAATCGCCTGTTTTTGCAGGCTGTTGAGAATTTTAAGCCGGATGTGATTTGGGTGTTTAAGGGGATGGAGATCTTCCCCGGATCCCTGGAAAAAGTGAAGGAACAGGCTGTGAAGCTGGTGAATTTTAACGGGGACAGCCCCTTTGTTTTTTCTGGTGCCGGTAGCGGCAATAGTAATATTACGAAAAGTACCTGGCTGTATGACCTCCATTTTACTTACAACGAATCGATAAAACAAGAAATGGAAAACCGGTTTGGGATACCTACGGAAATCCTTCCTTTTGGTTTTGATATAGACGAGGAAACTTTTCAGTTATGCTGCGCTTTACCAGAAGTGAACAGGGTTTGTTTTATGGGTAACCCGGATGTTTTTCGCGGGGAATTTTTGCAGCAGCTGGCTGAGCGGAATGTGCCACTCGACCTTTATGGAAATGACTGGGAGCGATTTGTAAAACACCCGGGCGTACAAATTTTTGGTCCCCTGTACGCCGCGGAGGGCTGGAAGGTATTAAGAAAGTACAGGGTGCAGCTGAACCTGATGCGCCCTCACAACCCTGAAAGCCATAATATGCGGACCTTTGAACTCGGGGGAGTAGGAGCGATCCAACTGGCACAGGATACGCCGGATCACAGGTCTAATTTCACAGCCGGGGAAGAGATCTTTTTGTTTACCGATGTGAAAGATTGCCATACTAAGCTGCAAGAACTGCTTGCTATGGATGCACCTGCGGCAAAAATAATAAGGGAGAAAGCCCGTAAACGTTCCTTTGATTCCGGCTATTATTACCAGGCAAGAGCGCAGCATGCCTTGCAAAAAATTAAAACAATCCTTGGATAATATCTTTATCATTCATTTCAGCCCCGCGGAAATGTACCCACCACTGCAGAATTTTATCAGGGTGCTACACAAACAAGATCCATCCCAGGCTATCACGGTGATTACCACCAGCGGAAAATTTGAAGCCTTGCGCAGGTTTTCCTTCCCACATCCGAATGTGCGTATCCTGAGGTTCGGGGCCTCCGGCCCGGGGATAAGTAAGCTAACCAGGTGGTGGACCTATTTGTTTTTTTACCTGGGCTGCAGCTGGCAACTTCTTATCAAACGCCCGGCGGCCGTGTTATACTACGAAACCCTTTCCTCCTTCCCCGTGTACCTGTACAAAAGGTATACCCGGCGGGATGCCAGGGTGCTGATCCATTACCATGAATATACCAGCCCACGGGAATACAGGTCCGGTATGGCGCTTAGCCGCATTTTTCACCGGTATGAGCAATGGCTATATCCAATGGCAGAATGGGTTTCTCATACCCATCCTGAACGTTTGAAAATGTTCCTTGAGGATATTATGCCTTTAAAAATCAACAACCCGCAAATCGTACCCAATTACCCGCCGGCATCCTGGTATCAGTTCAGCCCGTTACCGCTGGCTTTTCCTGTGCGATTTCTATATACGGGGGCACTAAGCCTGCATAGTATGTATACGCGTGAGATGGCCGAATGGGTGATAGCACAAAAAGGAGCTGTAGTCTGGGACATTTATGCGTACAACCTTAGCGGGGAAACCGCCAGCTATATACGAAACCTGGGTTCTCCCTGGGTGAATTTGAAAGGAAGCAAAGATTACAATAACTGCTAACACGAAATTATCAAAAGAGGAGATCGAAAGGCTAAAGAAAGAATCAGATAATTTTGCTGAAGCTGATAAAAAGAAGAAGGAAGAGGCTGAAGTTAAAAATGAAGCTGATAACTTGATCTATGCTGCAGAAAAACTAGTCAGAGAAGATTTGAAGGATAAAATTAAACCTGAACAAGCTGATAGAGTTAACAAGGCAGCTCAAGAGCTAAAGGATGCAATTGCAAGCAACAACATAGACAATATCAAGACAAAA
>JAKFCK010000221.1:0-2566 GCA_036676685.1 Chitinophagaceae bacterium
CAGGCAACCGATAGAACTTACGGCAAGTGTGCGGAACAATTCCCCGAACCGGGTTTTGTGATAGAGGTGATTATATGCACCACTCATAAAATGCAGGGTGATCCATCCCAGCGTGTATAACAGCAGGCCCAGGTAAAAGCCGGCGGGCACAGTAAACGGATATTCATTAATGATGGTGCGCAGGTAATAAAAACTCAGCCAGGTGAAAACACATACCAATATATCTGCGATGATGTACCAGGCGGTATGGATGCGGGGTTGTTTCACAAATTCCTTACGCTACTTGATAGCAGTTGCTTATTGCTGCTTATGATTTATTTTATCCAGAATCTGGTGAGCCACATCCATCGCCCGGAATCCATCGATGATGGTCACCGGCGTGTCTGTGTTGTTGCTGATCGCATTTTTGAAAGCCTGCAGTTCCATCAGGATGGCATTGCCGTCTGCTACCGGTGGATTGGCAATAGCGATAGTTTTGATGCCGTTATTCGTTTCGATATCAAACGTAAAAACATTTTTATCCCCGGGGCTGTTGATCTGGATTACTTCGGCCTTTTTTTCCAGGAAGTCTATGCCGATGTAAGCATCTTTCTGGAACAGCCGGGTTTTTCTCATTTTTTTCAGGGAGATCCTGCTGCTGGTGAGGTTGGCCACGCAGCCGTTGTCAAATTCAATACGCACGTTGGCAATGTCCGGTGTGTCACTCATCACGGCTACCCCGTTTGCAGAGATATAACTCACGTTACTTTTTACAATATGGAGGATAATATCAATATCGTGTATCATCAGGTCCAGGATCACGCTCACATCGGTACCGCGCGGGTTAAACTGTGCCAGGCGGTGCACTTCAATGAACATGGGATTTAATGCATGGTCTTTCAGCGCCAGGAAGGCGGGGTTAAAACGTTCTACATGTCCCACCTGGAATTTTACATTGGATTCTTTTGCCAGCTTCACCAGTGCCCTTGCCTCATCCATAGTATTGGCCAGCGGCTTTTCTACAAAAACATGTTTCCCTTTTTTAAGGGCCATCTCGCAGAGTTGGTAGTGAAAAGGGGTGGGGGCCACAATGTCCACGGCATCGCAGTTGTCCATCAGTTCGGCGGCGTCCTGGTATCTTTTCAGCTGGTATTTTTCCTGCACGAGCAGGGCGTTTTTTTCATCGGGATCAAAAAAACCTACCAGGCGCGTATCCTCAATTTCTTTCCAGTTATTTAAATGAAATTTTCCCAAATGGCCCACGCCGAAAACGCCGATCCTTAGCATAATTAGTTTTTAATTTACGATCATTCAAACAAGAATTCAACAGGTCCCCAATCGACTTACCCTGGTAAGGCTTCGCCGGGTTGCTGTACTTCTTCCCAAAAGCCCATTTTGCCAAACTTTTCTATCCGTTGGCGGATCCTTTCTTCAGCCGGTATTTGTTTTAATTCCTGTATAACGGGGAGAAGGTAATTTTTTAAGAGGGCGGCAGCCTCGTCGTAATCCCAGTGTGCGCCGCCGAGTGGTTCGGGTATCACGCCGTCTACCAGCCCGAATTGAAGCATATCCGTACCGGTTAACCGCAGTTGTTCTGCAGCTGTTTCTTTTTTGTCCCAGCTGCGCCAGAGAATGCTGCTGCAGCTTTCCGGTGAGATCACGGTGTACCAGGTATTCTCCATCATCACTACCTTGTCTCCCACGCCTATGCCCAATGCCCCGCCGCTGGCGCCTTCGCCGATGATCACGCAGATCACGGGTACTTTCAGGCTGATCATTTCGTAGATATTGCGGGCGATAGCCTCGCCCTGGCCACGTTCTTCTGCTTCCAGGCCGGGATAAGCGCCGGGGGTATCGATGAGGGTAATGACGGGTTTATTAAATTTTTCTGCCAGTTTCATCAGGCGCAGGGCTTTGCGGTAACCTTCCGGGTTAGCCATTCCAAAATTGCGCATCTGCCGCATTTTGGTGTTGATGCCTTTTTGCTGCCCGATGATCATTACGGTTTCCCCGTCGATATCGGCAAATCCACCCACCATGGCTTTATCGTCTTTGAAATTACGGTCGCCGTGAAGCTCTACGTAGTTATTGCACATTTTGTTGATATACTTGAGGGTATAGGGTCGATCGGGGTGCCGGCTGAGCTGAACTTTTTGCCAGGGGCTGAGGTTCCTTGTGAGTTCTCTTTTTGTTTCGACGACTCTTTGTTCGAGAGAGGCAATGGCGCCGCTCATGTCTGTTTTATTCTTTTCCCCCGAGACGCGCAAGAGTTCAATTTGATCATAGAGATCTTTGATTGGTTTTTCAAAATCAAGGAACTGGCGGTTTTTTAACTCAGGCATAGATGGCAAGTTTAGGATAGTTATTTTGATGTGAAAGTACCCCTTGTGAT
Source organism: Chitinophagaceae bacterium (assembly GCA_036676685.1). Classification (GTDB taxonomy): domain Bacteria; phylum Bacteroidota; class Bacteroidia; order Chitinophagales; family Chitinophagaceae; genus Ferruginibacter. The sequence goes on from JAKFCK010000221.1 coordinate 2,372, forward strand.
TGTAAAATTAAGTGGAAACAATTTTTTATAAAAGTTTTGGAGCGGAAATATAAGAAACCTATCTTTGCCGTCCTGAAAAATGAGATGAAAGTCAGTTACTTGAACGGAACTCATGACTTAGGAAGTTGGATCGGTAGTTCAGTTGGTTAGAATGCCGCCCTGTCACGGCGGAGGTCGCGGGTTCGAGTCCCGTCC
>JAKFCK010000222.1:0-3489 GCA_036676685.1 Chitinophagaceae bacterium
AAAAGGAGGTTCCGGCCCTGGGTAATGGGCCGGGAACCTCCAAAGTTAGTGAGATGGGTTTGCTGCCTTATTTATCTCGTGTGTAATTATCACTGCTTTTTTATCTGCTGTATTACTTCAATACCCTCGGTTGTGTATTTAAGGGTTGTAAAACCCTTGCTGTTTTCCAGGACGGCATGGTACACCACAGCACCATGCGCTTTTATTTCAATGGCATTAAACAGGCTGTAAGCACCATATTCGTTTTTTATCATTTCAGTAAATGCTGCCGGTAAATTCTCCATGGCGCAAACAGTGATTGTGTAGTTCATTTTGCCTTTGGGCGTAAAACTGGCATTGGCTTTTCTCCCATTGTTCAAAAATGAAACCCAGTAGTTGCCTGCACGGGAACTCCATTGCTGGTTAGAGGCATTTGGAAATAAAGCAGAAAACCTGGCTTCGGTTTCAGCGTTTGTTACAATAGAAGTTTTAATGCCGTTATCAGTATCCAGGTTTACTTGATTGTTTACGTAGGTGACATCCGTGGGGGCATCCGAATAAACCTGCTGAGCAAAAGAAGTAGTGGTTAATTCTAGGGTTAGCAGGATAGCTGCCCCGATAATTTTGGCTGAATGTGTCATTGTATTTTAGTTTGGCGTGTAAAAAAGTAGAGTCTTTTAGATACCATAAAAATACTTTCCACTACCGCCTTATGGCTGTAAGAATTGGTTCAAAACCTATCAATTTTGCGTCAACTTTCCCTTGAAATGTACTCTGAGGGCGTAATTCCGTACTTTTCTTTAAAACATTGGCTGAAATAAGAGGGGCTGCTAAAACCTACCTGGTAGGCAACAGTTGAAATATCCAAACCTGAGGAAATTAGGCTGGCAGCTTTTTGCAAGCGATGCTGTCTTATCAGGTCGTTGGCAGAAATATCGAGTAGTGATTTTAATTTACGGTTTAGGGTGCTCCGGCTCATCGCCATGGTTTTGCAGAGGTAGTCGACTCCCAATTCCGAATCGTCCAGTTTGGCATCCATCTCCTGGTATAATTGCAAGAGGAAGGGATCGGTAACAGTTGGTAACTGCCCGGGGGGGTCGGTACTCATCAACTGTGCCTGCAACCAAAACCGGGTTTGTTGCTGCAGGCTGAGGAGGTTGGCGGAACGAAATTCCAGTTCCTGCAGGTTGAAGGGTTTGGTAATATAATCATCGGCACCGGTACCCAATCCTGTCAGTCTTGCATCGTGGGCAGCTTTTGAAGTAAGTAAGATAAAGCCGATATGCGCCGTTCGATTGTCTGTTTTGCAGGTGCGGCAAAGATCAAAACCATCCTGCCCTGGCATCATTACGTCGCTGATTACAATATCCGGCAGCTCCTGCAATATCATGTCCCATGCCTTTAGTCCATCAGCCGCCTCCGCAACCCGGTAGTGGCTGCGCATAGCTTCCACTAAAAAAGACCGCAGTTCATCATTGTCTTCCACTACCAGCACCAATGGCGCATCCTGTTCAGCTTCATCAACCTCCTTTTTTGTAGCAATGGCGGTGGCGGGCAGGAGCATCGATTGATTGGCTTCCAGTTTTTTCATGGGGATGGAAATAAGGAAACTGGTTGCTACACCGGGTGTACTTTGCAGTTCGATCGTACCCTCCATCAGTTCGGCCAGTTCTTTCACAAGGGATAGTCCAATACCCGTGCCCCCATAAGCGGGTATGGCGGAATGATCAACCTGGTAAAAACGGTTAAATATTTTTTTTTGTTCTTCAACCGGTATGCCCGGGCCATTGTCTTTTACCTCCAGTTGTATTTGCTCATCACATCTGCCGGAAAGAAAAACGGATACCGTTCCATTTACGGGGGTAAACTTTAAGGCGTTGCTCAGCAGGTTTGAAATGATTTTGCCCCATTTTTCTTCATCAAACAAATAATAACCCTCCACGCTGCTGTAAGAAAAACCCAGCGATACCTTTTTTTCTTTTGCGGCGGTTTCAAATGACTGCACACAGTCGGCTGTAAACAAAGTCAACTCGCCGGCAGACAATTTTAATTTGAGTTTCCCGTCGTTTAGTTTGGAAAAGTCAAGAAACTCGTTGATGAGGCGTAACAATTGTTTTGAGTTTCTTTGAGCTGTTTGTATGGTATTCAGGGCGACGTCCGAAAGCGAAGGATCCTGCCCGAGTTTTTCAAGGGGGTTAATGATCAATGTGAGGGGCGTTCTGAATTCATGGGTAATATTGCTGAAAAAACGATCCTTTAATTCATCTACCTCTCTTAAACGAAGCGCTTCCCGTTTTTCGAAAGCGAGATTTTGTGCAGTTTTTAATTGTCTTTCCCTGAATTTGAAATATGCTCTGAATAATAGCATTCCTACCAACGCATACATAATATAAGCCCACCAGGCAGCCCAAAACGGGGGGGCAATCATCACGGCAATTTCTTTTACGGCATCACTCCAGCGCCCGTTGTTGTCTGTAGCATTCATCCGGAAGGTATAACGGCCTGGCCTAAGCGCAGAATAGGATGCTATGTTTAAAGTGCCGTTTTCTACCCAACCTGCATCGGCACCTTCCAGTTGATAACGATACTTCGTTTTTTGTGGTTGGTTAAACAGGAGGGCGGCAAATTCAAAACGCAGGTAATTTTTGTTATAGGGCAGTCTGATCTCTGCAAGGGAACTGAGTGGTTCCTTTATGAAGCTGTTGGACAGGTTGGCATCCTGTATCTCGTTGTTGATTTGAAGGCCGGTGAGAAACAAGGGCACATTTCCTGTTGTGGGCGAGCTGTCAAAATCGGAGGGGTTGAAAATAGTATACCCATCCAGGCCACCAAAAGCCAGCCGACCATCGGGAAACCTGAATTTATGCGCCCGGTTAAATTCATTGCCGGGCAAACCATCCGTTTTTTCAAATGCTGTTACCAGCCCGGTGGTTCTGTCAAACCTGAAAATCCCCTTGTTCGTGCTGCACCATATTTTCCCGGCCTTATCGGGTAGTATACAATAAATCGTGTTGTTGGGCAATCCGTCCTCCACGGTATAAATGCGCTGCAAGCCTTTTTGCACATCCCATAATATTAAACCACCACCACGGGAGCCGATCCAGAACTGGGTTTTATCAACAGGATCCACACAGATTTCGGTGAGCGTTTCCGGCATAATTCCGTTGGACAAGCTGCCGGCAAATTTGTTGACTCGGTTTTCAGCCTTGTATTGCAACAACCCGTGGTTGTAAGTAGACAGCCAAATGTATCCCCCGATAAATTTGGCATCGGCCAATACGATATTCTTCATGCTGGCTTTGTTTAACAGCAATTTTCCAGGCTTCTCCCCGGCTGTCTTCCAGCAATACCAGGCAGCTTCCTGCTGGTCGTACACCCAAATGGAGTCGCCGGGCATGCTGAGCATAGCTGAGTAAATGGCCGGGCCAGGTAAGTAAGTAAAGGAGCGAAGGCCCTGACCATCCAGTTGGTATATTTCTTCCTGGTTCAACCAGTTGGAAGTAACAAACA
>JAKFCK010000223.1:0-8927 GCA_036676685.1 Chitinophagaceae bacterium
GATATAAGGTGTTCACGTTAAATGCCACATCCGGGAGGTTCAAATTAATCAGCCTTTGCAGCGTGGTCTGGTTGTGGTTGGCACTCACCGTGAGGTTAAAAGGTTTATCCTTCCACACTTTTGAATAAGTAATAGAGGAGTATAACTGATTTGTGAAGTTTCTCGCAGGGCTGTTGGGCACCTGCTCATTATATTTACTGCTACCCGCATTCACGTTGGCGCTGAAAGTTACGCCGGGGCGCGCTTTACTGTCCGAATTATGGGTCCACCTGATGTTCATAGTCTGGGAGGAACTGTAGTCCGGGTCTCCCTTGAAGTTTGTTTTGAATCGTTGTAAATCAAAGCCAAGATTCCCCTGGTACCGGTATCGTTTATAGTATCTCGGGTTCACGCTGGCTGACCAGCCACCATAGGAATACAGGGTACCGCGAAAAATGACATCCCAGTTTGGGCTTAATATTTTATAATATCCCAATCCCTCCAAAGCCAGCCCCATTTGATCATTGGCTGTAAAACTGGGGGAGATCAGTCCACTGTGCCTTCCCTGGCTCAGGGGGTAAATACCAAAGGGCAGGATAACGGGCACGGGCACACCCTCAAACTCCGGGTGCACGGGACCGGTAAAAGCCATTTTATTTTGAATGAATTTAATTTTGCTGCTCACAAAAGCAAAGTGAGGGGTGTCCAGGTTACAGGTCGTAAATCTTCCCCTTAATGCATAAAAAACGTCCTCATCAACTTTTTTTATTTTTTCACCATATACATACATTTCTCCCTGCTGCGTATAAGTTCCCTTGGTAAGCCCCTTGCCCGTCTGCATATTAAAAACGATGGTATCGCTGGTAGAGTTGAAATCCGCCTGCGTAAAAGTGGGGTAAGCGATCACTTTGCCCAGGCTGTCCTTGGTAAGGTTTGCCCTTACAAGATTTGTTTTTTGATCGTACTCGATCTGCGGTGCTTCCAGGTTATTGTCGGCATATTTTATTGTTGATTTTTTCCCGTACAACCGGATGGTTTTTTCAGGAATATCCATCACCATGGAATCATCGGCATGGTAGGTCACCGGAACTTCAAGTGCACCCTCTGCAGTTTTAAAAGAAAAACTATCCATTGCTACCATTGATGTGTCCCTCTTCGGATGCAACGTATCGCTTTTTGGGAGTGATGTGTCTTTGTTTAAATTAGTGGAATCCGCTATATTTTTTCCGGGGATAGTATCAAGCAGGGCGGGCCGGTCAGATTTTGAACCGTTGAAGCCATCGCTGGTGGTAGAAAACGTTAATATCAGTATAACAGTTGCACAGAGCCACCCTGAAAAAATTTTTGCCTTACCTTTGTTAGCGTGGTTCATAAAAATTGATGCGCAAAAATAGCTTTTAATACAAATAAACGGGTTCATTCAATTTAATAATAACAAAACCTATTAAACTCTCTTCATCCATGCTAAAGAAAAAAGGACTGTTCATTCTCTCTGTTTGCTGCTTCTTGGTGTCAATGACTAACTTTTCTTTTTCCCAGGCTCCCAAAAAACTCAGGACTATTATCGTTGATGCCGGGCATGGTGGTCACGACGGCGGGGCATCTGGCCAGTACGAAAATTCATTACGCTCAAAGGAAAAAGACGTTACCCTGGCGATCAGCAAAAAGCTGGTAGCGGAATTGAAGAAACAATTGCCGGACCTGAACGTTTTCCCTACCCGCACCACGGACATTTACCAGAACCCGAATGAAAAGGCCCGGATCGCCAATGAATTAAAAGGGGATTTGTTTTTGTGTATTCATGCGGACAGTGGCCCGTTGAAAACCGGGCGGCGGCAGGTAGGCACCCGCACTGTCACAAGGTATAAGGTAACTTATATAGGCAAAGGCAAAAAGAGAAAGAAAAAATCGACTCCTTACCAGGTTACAGAACCGGTATATGAATATTATAAGATACCGCTGACCATCAGTGGCACCAGCGTGTATATCTTTGCCGCTCATAAAACCAGTGCAAAGCTGGCGGCAATAATGAAGGAAGTCGGGGAATTTGAAATTGAGACCCACGACGCCGACAGTAATTACAACCCGATTGATTTCAGTACCAGGGAAGGCAAGATAATGGCCGATATTTACGCAAAAAGGTACCAGGAGAAAAGCGACCGGCTGGCTACCCTTGTAAATGACGAGGTAGAGAAAACAGGCCGTACGGCACTTGGTGTGAACCAAAGGCAGGTGGGAATAGCTGTGCTGCAGGCCACAAACATGCCCGCGATACTGGTGGAGACCGGTTACATTAATAATCCCGAGGATGAGCGTTACCTCAACAGCGATAAGGGCCAGCAGGAGCTGGCAGAAGCGATTACGGCAGCGGTTAAACGCTATAAACAACAACTGGAAAACACAAGTAACTTATCTAAATAGGGGTTGTTGAAAAAAAAAACATCCTGTTACTTTTAATTGCTTATTATCTTACAGCCTCAATGCTGGCATCAGGATTGGTAGAGGTACACAAGTGAAGTGAATACATTCTGTGTAAGCTGCACATTTAAACTAAAATTTATCAGGTGAAAATTTCGAATGAAACAAAAGTAGGTGCAATTGCAGTAGTTGCTGTTGCCCTCCTTATTCTTGGCTTTAATTTTTTAAAAGGGAAAAAACTTTTTACGAAAAGCACGATTTTATATGCCAAATACGGAAATATACAGGGTTTACAAAAGTCAAACCCTGTTTTAGTAAATGGCTTACAGGTGGGTACTGTTTATGACATCAGGACCGACAAAACAATGAAAAATATCCTTATTGAGCTGACCATCACTAAGGATGTATATATCCCGGTAAACTCGGTCGCTATCATTAAGACCAACCCCCTTTCCAGCCCTACCATGGAAATTAAGCTGGGAGATGCAATCACCTACCTGCAAAACAAGGATACCGTAATCACAGAAGCCAGCGGCGGCATGTTTGGTGATATCCTGGAGAAGGTGGACCCGGTTTTATTCCAGGTAAAAAAATCCATTACTTCCCTGGATACGCTGCTGATGAACTTCAACACGATACTTGATCCACGTGCGAAGAATAATATAGCGTCGAGCCTGCAAAACCTGAATGGTATCACCGCTTCTATGATGCAATCAACCGCTTCGCTGCAAATATTATTGAATACCCAGAGCGGGGCGCTTGCTAAAAGTCTCAATAACGTAGAATCCATTACCAGGAACTTCGCCGGTACCAACGATAAAATAACCAACGTGGTGAGCAACCTGGACAAAACTACTACCAAACTTGCCCAACTGGAGCTGGAACAGGCGGTGAATACCTTAAATGCTACCCTTACGGACCTGAAAAACATGGTCGCAAAAATGAACAGTACGGAGGGATCCCTGGGAAAACTGGTGAATGATCCCAAATTGTATAATAACCTCGCATCCACCGGCAATAAACTAAACCTGTTACTGGATGATATCCGGATCAATCCCAAACGTTATGTAAGCATCTCCGTTTTTGGAAAAAAACAAAGCGGCGGCGCATTGCAGGTACCATTACCGGATACCCTGCATGCTCCCTATTATATTGAAAAAGTAAAAATTGATAATTGACCAATGTAGTGGGAACGGGCAGGGTTAAAAAGAACGGAATGAGATCAGCACAATTTGCTTTACCAAAAACAATAATCCTCCTCCTGGCAGGATTGTTTTTTTTGTGCGACAGCCATGCCCAGGTGGTCATACAACCGGCACCCACATTGCCCACAGATACAACCCGCATCATCGACATCATATATGCCAACAGCCTGCGTTTTATCAGCCAGGCAGACGGCACGCAGTTGCAAACACTGGCAGGCAGTGCAAAAGTAAAGCAGGGCAATACATTTCTCAGCGGCGACAGCATTATCCTCAATCCCAAAACGAGTGTTGCAGAAGTGTTCGGGAATGTACATATCAATGACGCCGATACTGTAAATACCTATGCATCCTACCTGAAATATCTTGGTAAAGAAAGGGTGGCTTACCTCAAAAAAAATGTGAAGCTTACAGATGGTAAGGCCACACTGCTCACGGATGACCTGGAATACAACCTTGCCACAGGTATTGCAACCTATAAAAATGGTGGAAAAGTGCTCAATGGCAAAACCGTGCTCACCAGCAGCGATGCCGTTTATTATTCAGACACCAAGGATGTGTACTTTAAGAAATACGTGCACCTTACCGATCCGCAATATGATATAAAAGCAGATAGCCTGCTCTACAATACGTTTTATAAGACCGCCACTTTTATCTCCCCAACCATCATTAAAACCAAAGATGGAGGAGTCATCAATACCCGGTCAGGTACCTACAACCTTGAAACAGGCGAGGCAATTTTTTATGACCGCACGGCTTACAGCGACAGCACCCGGTCAGTATCCGGTGATAAAATTGCTTATGATGAAAAAATCGGTATTCTCCAGGTAGAAGGTAATGGCAAACTCGTGGACAGTGTAAACAGGGTGACAGCGATTGGAGGCCAGATACTGCTGGATAAAAACAAAAACTCCTTCCTCGCCACCCGTAAGCCAGTGATGATATTATACCGGGGAGACGATAGTACTTACGTTCGGGCTGATACGCTTTTTTCGGGCCTGAGAAAATATGATTCAACGAAAAATATTACGACCATCAGCAACGATACACTGGTGAAAGTAACCCCTGTGGCCATCAGTGCTGCTAACGACAGCATCCGGTATTTCCTCGCTTTCAATAAAGTAAAAATTTTTAATGACTCGCTGCAGGCGGTTTGCGACAGTTTATACTACAGCACCGAGGATTCGGTATTCCGTATGTTCCGGGATCCCGTATTCTGGAACGATAAAACCCAGGTGAGCGGCGACACGATCTACTTATTTACCGAACAACAAAAAGCCAAAAGGCTGTATGTTTTCAACGACGGGATGGTGGTGAATGAGACCGCCAAAAGCCTTTACAACCAGATGGCGGGAAGAACACTGAATGGTTACTTCGTGGAAGGCAATATTGACTACGTCCGGGTGAAAGGCTCCCCTGCCGAAAGTATATTTTATCCACAGGATGAAGACAGTGCCTACATCGGCATGAACCGCAGCAGTGGCGATGTGATCGATATTTATTTTGTGAACAAGGAACTCAACCGGGTTAAATTTGTAAATGATGTTAACGGTACCCTTTACCCGCTAAAACAAATTCCCAACGGAACCAATATACTCAAAGGTTTTTTATGGCAGGATAACCGGAGGCCGAAGAATAAGCTGGAGTTGTTTGAATAGACCATAGTCGATGGTCAATGGTCCTTAGACGGTTTCACTAACGGGGAGTTTCCCTACTATACTCAACCTCCTGAACCTCTTGAACCTCCTGAACCTCTTGAACCTTTTGAACCTCTTGAACCTCCTGAACTTCTTAAACCTCTTAAACCTCTTAAACCTCTTAAACCTCCTGAACCTCTTAAACCTCTTAAACCCCTTGAACCTCTTGAACCTCTTGAACCCCTTGAACCTCTTAAACCTCTTGAACCCCTTGAACCTCTTCCTTGAACCCCTTGAACCTCTTGAACCTCTTGAACCCTCCTGAACCTCTTGAACCTTGAACACTGAACCGTTCCACACCAAAATGAAACCAATAGCACTTTTACTATTTATGTTATTCGCCGGGATGAGCAACCTGTTTGCACAACCGGGTATTTTCCCCGGCACCTGGGCGATGACCACCATGGCTCAAAGTGATTCCGGACAAATTTATATGGAACTGCAGTTAGCCGCACCCGGGGATGATCTTCTTTACCCGGCGCAACTAAAACTGGTGGCTGCAAATTTTACGGCCACATACCAGCTATTGTTGGTGAAAAAAAATGCCACTCAACTGGTGATCGGCAGGCACAAGTTCCCCATGGAAGAACGTCCTTTTAGCCTCGGCAAATGGACTATACTGCTTAACGGCACTTTTGACCTCAGCATAAACCCCGGAGGCAAACCGGTTTTGACTGCAAACAGGATTATTGCCAAACGATACGGTTTTACCATGCCCCTGTTAAGTAGTTTTGAAGACAGCAACCGCAACACGGCCATAGAGATGAGCAGGCTTTTGAAGGAAAAAGATGTCATTCTCCAAAAGATCAATCAACAGCCCTGGCGGAATGCTGCAGCACAAAATATGTTGCACTCACAAACCGCACCGGCCTATTTTGGGATTATTGATACAATCTATACCACGTCTTCTTCCCTCCTTCTGAACCTGGCCGAGAACAACAAGGCTGACAATGACAGCATTTCCGTGTTATTCAATAGCCAGACCATTATCAACCGGATGGATATTAACTATCCCGCCCGGATGCCGGAGTTGGTACTGGATACGGGACTGAACGTGTTATGTTTTATTGCAGATAATTATGGCAATATGCCGCCCAATACGGCAAAGCTGAATTTACGCCTGGCAGAGAAAAGTTACCTGCTCGATTTTACTACAAATAATAATATGTCTGCCAATTTTATTGTTGCCAAGATATTTTATTACCCCGGTGGCAAAAGGAATAACCCGGACAAACTGGCAAGAAAAATAATTTCCGACAAAATAACACAACGGGAGACCAAACAGATTGACAGTCTCAGGGCCTTCACAGAGGAAATTACTTTAGCCTTATGGGACGATGCAGTGGAGGATGGAGACAGCATCTCCCTGCAGATAAATGATGAGATCTTTATGCCGGGAATTGCCGTGAAAAAGAAACCACAGTTTATAAAAGTAAAATTATACCCCGGTGAAAATAAGATCATCTTTATTGCAGATAACCTCGGTGCCATCAGCCCAAATACCTCTGTGCTGGAGATCATTGATGGTAAACGCAGGAAGTCCTACATGATCAATACAAACCTGGGGCAGAATAATTCAATCAAGATTGTTTATAATGCAAGCCAGTAGCCATCCAGCCTAAAAGTATCTCCGCGGGCCCGGCCGTGTAGTTCGTTGTACTTCTCTTCCCCTGCCAAAAAATTTCACCAATAACATTCCTGCAAAAAAACCACCGATGTGTGCGGCATACGCCACGCCGCCCCCCTGTGCACCGAGGCTTCCCCATCCGCTCCAAAGCTGCAGCCCGATCCAGAGACCCAGCGTGATCCAGGCGGGCACTCTTATAAACAACGCGATCACCAACACCCGCACCTGGTTGGTGGGAAATAAAACAAGGTACCCGCCCAACACACCGGAGATCGCACCCGAAGCTCCAAGGCTGGGTATCAACAGGTCTTTCCCGAGGAAACTGGCCACAAGAACATGGCATAAGGATGCGATGATACCGGTAAGCAGGTAAAACAGCAGGTATTTTTTATGGCCCATTCGATTCTCCAGGTTATCGCCAAAGACCCACAGGTAAAGCATATTCCCTGCAAGGTGCATCAGGCCGCCGTGCATAAACATCGAAGTGAACAAAGTAAGATGCACCGGCATGGGAGTTCTGCCCATTCCTCCTTCGTAAACTACATCTGTTCCGGTGAGAATTTCGTGCGGCACTGTAGCAAAACTCAAGAGGAAGGCATGATTAGTGCCGAATTGCTGGTAATATATAAACACCATTATATTCACCGCGATCAGGATATAATTTACAAAAGGTGTCCTGATGCGGTCGGTATTGTTATCGCTGATAGGTATCATTAGTCCATTTTAATAGTAAGGTAATAAAAAGGTTTAACAGCCTGCACAAGTGCAGCCGGGGAAAATTAAACAAATCTTACTCGTGTGATCTACTTTGCGCGGCATAAATATCAACTAATACAAAGACCATACCCTTAGATTGTTGTACAACACATAACTTATTCGACTATTTGTGACCCGGACCCTGTTTTTACCACCTTTTCCCCTATTTTTGCCCACCAAAAAAAAGTTTAAAACAGATTATGGAAAATTTGATTTATGTAGTGCCGGCCATGGGAATTGTAGGCTTGTTGTACACTTTTGTGAAATTTATGTGGGTGTCTAAACAGGACGCCGGCAATGAAAGGATGAAAGAGATCAGTACCTATATCTCCGAGGGAGCTATGGCTTTCCTGAAAGCGGAATATAAAGTGCTGGCCTATTTTGTAGTGATAGGCGCCATATTACTTGGTATTATGGGTTATAGTAATAGTAATAGTCATTGGAGCATTGCCGTGGCATTCGTGATCGGTGCATTTTTCAGTGCTTTAGCCGGTTTTATCGGGATGAGGATCGCAACGAAAGCTAACGTGCGTACTGCGCAGGCTGCCCGCACCAGTTTGTCAAAAGCCCTGAATGTTTCCTTCACCGGTGGTAGCGTAATGGGAATGGGTGTTGCAGGCCTTGCCGTATTAGGACTTGGCGGACTATTTATCATACTCAAACAAATTTTTGCTCCCGAAGCGGCAGTAGACAGCCTGGAAATGGAGCGTACCATTGAAATATTAACCGGGTTTTCTCTCGGTGCAGAATCAATCGCCTTATTTGCCCGCGTAGGTGGTGGTATCTATACAAAAGCTGCTGATGTAGGAGCCGACCTTGTTGGTAAGGTAGAAGCCGGTATCCCCGAAGACGATCCGCGTAACCCTGCAACTATCGCAGATAACGTAGGTGATAACGTGGGCGACGTGGCAGGGATGGGCGCCGATCTGTTTGGTTCTTATGTGGCCACCGTTTTGGCTACAATGGTATTGGGCAGGGAAACCAATGCAATGACTGACGCTTTCGGCGGGATGAGCCCGATCCTGCTGCCAATGCTGATTGCTGCGATGGGTATCATCTTTTCTATCATGGGTACCTTCATGGTGCGTATCAGTGACAGTGCAGGATTGAGTACACAAAAAGTACAAAATGCCCTGAATATGGGTAACTGGGGTTCAATGATCATTACAGCTATTGCATGTTACTTCCTGGTAGATTATCTACTACCCGAAACTATGAGCCTGCGTGGACATGAATTCACTAAGATGG
>JAKFCK010000224.1:0-4194 GCA_036676685.1 Chitinophagaceae bacterium
TACCAGCAGCTGAACCGCACACAGTATGCTGACATGAGTAATGGCGCTTATTACCTGGTGACAAGAGTGAAGACCTATGCTTCTTTCCTGCAGCTTAGCATCGGAGCTGTGATAAAGAAAACAGATAGTTTATTATATGAGCACATACCCGGGAAGATCATCTCCAAAAAATCTATTAACAAAAATGGCTATCCTGGTTACGATATTGTGAACCGCACACGACGCGGTGATATGCAGCGCTACAATATCTTCATCACGCCCTTTGAAGTGATCATATTTAAAATGAGTGGGAAAAATGATTATGTGAACGGGGAAGAGGGGGAAAAGTTTTTTAATTCCGTGCAGTTAAAGGAGATGGATCCTGCCCCGCTTTACTTCAAACCATCACATGGTGGTTTTGGGATCAGGCTTCCCCATCCGCCGCACCAGTTCCTCAAAGACGAGGAGGAAGACCGGTGGGAATACGAAGCCATCGATAAAAAAACGGGCGACGCCTACCTTTTGCTGAAAAAATCTGTTTACAATTATAATTTCCTCGAAGCTGATAGTTTTGACCTGGCGCTGATTGAAACTTCCTTCCGGAACAGTGTGCTGTTTGATAAACAGGTCAGCAGGAAACCAACCACCATTTACGGTTACCCGGCACTGGAAGTAAAGGAAAACCTCTCCAACGGTACCGTTGTGCAGGCAGTGTTTATCATCCGGGGGCCTCACTATTTTGTGCTGGCGCGGTCGTCAAAAGGAAATGCAGGCAAAACTGTTGACTTTTATAAGTCCCTGCAATGGGAGCCTTTTGTGTACGAAGCTCCCCGCAGTTACGCCGATAGTTTCCTGCATGTGCTGATGAAAACGCCTGTAGCGCCGGAATTGGACGAAGGAATAAGGACTATCGTTGAAAAAACAGCGGAAGATGCAGCAAATGGAAACAATTCCTCGGGCTACATGACTTACTGGAAAAAAGTAATAAACGGCACCTTTAAGGATAACAATACCGGTGAAATGGTTTCGGTGCAGGTGCAGGAATATCCCCGGTATTTTTATGTGAAAGACTCTTCGAAGTTCTGGCAGGCAGAACTTGATGATTACCTTAACAAAAAAGACATGCTGTTGCATGACCAGCAAACTTTTTTTGATAAGGAGAATCGCATTTCAGGCATTCGTTTTTCAATCCGGGATACCGGTTCTTCCAGGAGTATAAAAAGACTGATCCTGCTGAAAGGTAAATACATGTTCACTGTGTCTACGGTCACGGATACACTAAGCCAGGACAGTGATTTTACAGCTGCAGTTTTTAAAAGTATACAGCCCCATCCCAATGTTTTACCGGAGAATCTTTATAGTAATAAGCTTTCCCTGTTTTATAATGATCTTTTTAGTAAAGACAGTGCTTTACATAAAAGAGCCCAGCAATCCATATCTAATATTTACTTTGGTCCAAAAGGTAGCGCTGATCTTTTCCGGGCTATTAACCGGTTGTCTATTAACGACAAAGATTATTTTGATTCCAAAAGTAAACTAATTGCTGAGCTGGGTTATATAGACGATAGCACGGACCATGTTATACCCGGGTACTTAAAAAAGATCTACGAACAAACTGCGGATACCAGTCTATTTCAAAACGAGGCTATGATGGCATTGGCCAGGTTGAAGACTAAGGAATCTTTCCGGGTGTTAAAAGAACTGATGCTTGTTGATCCGCCGATCTTTGAGGACAATAGTGACTATAGTTCATTTTTTGGCCATATGCTGGATACCTTAAAATTAAGCGCACGCTTATACCCGGAAATATTGCAGCTGTCTGCATTAAATGATTACAAAGAGCATATTTTGGAATTGCTGGTAGATCTCGTAGACAGCGGGTTTGTAAAAGCCACAGATTATGCAGCCTATTTCCCGGTGATTTTCATTGACGCAAGAGTGGCATGGAAAAAACAACAGGGAAAAGAAGAAAAGATCCTGGAGGCAAATATGAGGAAAACGGAAGAGGCTGATGATGAACCTGAGCGGGAGTATACAGCCCAGGGGGCTTACTCAGGCCTGAACGATTATGCTGTCTTGCTGATGCCCTTTTATGACAGTAATAAAAATGTGCAACAGTATTTTTCGCGTTTGCTCGCGAGCAGTGAGGACGTCGTGAGAATGAATGCTGCTGTGTTGATGCTGCGCAACAACAAAACTGTACCGGAGCGTATCTTCCATGAGTTGGCCGCAAAGGATAAACACCGCGGATTATTATTTTACAAACTGGAACAGGCAGGAAGATTGGATAAATTTCCAAAGCAATATAAAAACCAGCTTCAGCTTGCAAAAAGTTACCTGGTGATGCAAAACGATTACGACAAAATGGATTCAGTGGCTTTTTTAACAAAAAATAATGCATCGATAAAAGGGAAGACCGGGCAGTTGTACTTTTTTAAATACCGGATCAAAAAAACAGATGATTGGAAGATCGGGATCAGCGGTATGCAACCCCTCGTGGACAAAGAACTCAGTAGCAACGATGACATGGCCACGCTCACTGATAAAAAATTGGTGCTTAATTTACCTATGGAGGAGCAACTGGACCGGGAATTAAAAAAGATCATCTTCAGTTTTTATAACAGCTCCAAGAATTTCTTTAATACCGGGAATGAGTACAACAATTATAAGTACCTGAGTGAGTATGAAAAACTTGGTTTCTAGTTTATCACCGGAATAGCTTCGATCAACTGGCGGGTGTACTCTTCCCGTGGGGAAAACATAATATCGTCTGCCTTTCCTTCTTCCACAATTTTTCCCTGGCGCATCACGAGAATGCGATCGCTGATATAATGCACAACAGAAAGGTCGTGCGAAATAAAAATAGCAGTAAAGTTGAACTGATGTTTAAGATCATTGATAAGGTTCAGGACCTGCGCCTGCACACTTACATCAAGGGCAGAAACACTTTCATCAAAGATGAGAAAGGAGGGTTGGAGTGCCAGTGCCCGGGCTATACAGATCCGCTGCCTTTGGCCACCACTGAACTGGTGGGGGTATCGGTTAAAAAAATCCGGGCTGAGATTTACTCTTTCAAGGAGTTGTATCACCTCGTCTTTTCGTGTTTTATTGTTGGCATGTAGCTGGTGCACCCGCAACGGCTCCATGATGGCTTCACCAATACTGATACGGGGATTCAGGGAGCCATAAGGATCCTGGAATATGATCTGGAGATCTTTGCGTGCTGCTCGTAATGCGGCAGCAGATAAAGCAGTGATATTTTTTCCATGCAGTAATATCCTGCCCGAAGTAGGTTCCACCAATTGAAGGATGGCCCTGCCAAGGGTGGTTTTGCCGCAGCCACTTTCTCCTACCAGACCCAGCGTTTCATTTTCATTCACGTGAAAACTCACATTATCTACGGCCTTATAAAAAGCGGTGGGTTTACCAAACATATTTTTTGCCGCCGGGAAATAAACTTCCAGGTTTTCTACAGTGAGCATATGCTCCAGTTTGATGTGAACAGGAGCCGTTTTTTTTCCTTCCTCTGGCACCACGTGTGTTGCTTCCACCTCAAAAAAATCTGATACTACAGGTAACTTTTTTCCTTTGCTACTCTTGCCTGGCCTGCAGGCCAGCAGGGCTTTTGTGTAAGGATGCTGAGGAGATTGTAAAACCTGTTTTGCTTCACCCTGTTCTACGATCTCTCCGCGCTGCATTACCATGACTTCGTCCGCAAAGGTTTTTACAAGTCCAAGGTCGTGTGTAATAAAAAGCACGGCCATATCATGTTGTTCCTGTAATTTTTTCAGAAGCCCGAGAATATTTTTTTGTACCCGCACATCTAGGGCCGTTGTGGGTTCATCGGCTACCAGGAGTGCAGGATCACAACTCATGGCCATGGCAATCATCACCCGTTGTTTTTGCCCTCCGCTGATTTGGTGCGGATAGCGATTAAACATAGCCGCCGGATCAGGCAATTCTACCTGCTCAAACAACTCAATCGTTTTTTGCCGGGCCGATTTTTTAGATAATTTTTTATGTTGCAGGAGGCTTTCCATCACCTGGTAACCGCAGGTAAAAACAGGGTTGAGGGATGTCATCGGCTCCTGGAATATCATGGCGATATCATTGCCGCGCAGCTTGCGCATATCGCGATCGCCCATGGTCACGATGTTCTTGCCCGACAGCGTAATCCGCGTCTCCGGCAAAATCGTCGCCCGTTTTGTCAGCAAT
>JAKFCK010000225.1:0-2781 GCA_036676685.1 Chitinophagaceae bacterium
ATGTGTTTGCCATTGATCTTAATGGTAACATCGTGAAACTTGCCGTTGTCACTAGGAATGTTTGAATTGTTTGTTTGTATTGGTGAATTTTGCTTTTCGGTAACTGTTTCACCTCCTTTACCAGTGTAGGGATATGAAAATTTACATTATTGATACTCATACTTTCTCGTTCAATTACAAATGAATTTGTAAAATGATAATTAACGAATGAGTCTGGATTTTTCACGCAAAGATTCACCAATACCATCTTCATCACCACCTTTTTTCTTTTTGCTCATTTTAAAGTCGTGGAAAAATTGTAGTCCAGAAGCTAATGAGATACCTAAACCACCCATTGCTGCTAACTTCAATGTTGTCATTACAATAAAAGTTGTAGCCATTTGAAACACTCCTTTGTTTTCCTTATGTTGTATTGTATTACGAGTGTATGACTTTTGAAATTTGTACTATTACTATTTTTTTGTAATATTTGAATCTTCATTTTCTTCTTCTTGAACACGGTATAAACATTCGTTTAAAGGTGGACAACCTAGGGCAATCCAGATACGAAGGAAGTAATCAAGACTCGGTTGCGATCTATTAGAGAAAACAATGCTGATATTACCTTGATGAATATTTGTCATCTCAGCTAAATCTTTCCCACGTAATCCTTTCTTTTCTGTGATTTCCTTAAACCTATTCTTCAATCTATAAGGTTTCCCTAAATCATCTATTCCGGCAAGAGATTCTTGGTTTCTCACTTGTTGTAAATAATAAAGCACACAACCCTTAACAAACTCTTCAATAGAACGTGATTTTTTATCTAAATCTAAAGCCATGATACGTGCATTTCTATAATGGAGTATTTTTTCAATCTCCTTATATTCTTCATCATGTAAGAAAAAAGTTACTTTTTTAAGTTCTTTTGTTTTTTGCAGTGCCTCATCATTCATGAATCCTAGCATCAACACTATATTGGTCACGGCATCCTGTACCACACAGGGCACAAGCCCATCGGTATATTTATTAAAGTCTGGCTTACTGTCTCCGCTAAGAAGAGATTCAAATGTTTTATCCATCGTTAGATTTTTGTAGACGTTTTACTGTTCTTTTTATCAAAATTGCTTAAACAAAAAAAGGGCTGATTAAATTCTTACATGAATGTTTTGCGCCTTTAAATATTTTTTCAAATCAGGGATGGCTATTTCCCCATAATGAAAAATACTTGCCGCCAGTGCGGCATCCGCGCAGCCTTGTGTAAACACTTCCGTAAAATGTTCCATCGTGCCTGCCCCGCCAGACGCGATCACCGGCACGGGAAGCGACAGGGAAAGGGTCCTGGTGATATCCAGGGCGAAACCATTTTTTGTACCGTCATTGTTCATGCTGGTAAGCAGGATTTCACCGGCACCAGCCTCTACTGCCTGCCTTGCCCACTCGGTAGTTCTCAATTCCGTTTTTAACCTACCGCCGTTCAGGTAGACGTACCACTCCCCATCGGCCTCTTTTTTGGTATCGATGGCCAGCACCACGCACTGGCTGCCGAAGGCATTACTCATTTCAGAAAGAATAACCGGGTTTCTTACAGCGGCGGAATTGACCGATATTTTATCGGCACCGTTCTTCAGCAACAGCTCTACATCAGCTACACTGGTGATGCCCCCGCCAACTGTAAATGGTATATTGATCGTGGAAGCCACGTCATTCACCAGGCTTGCCAGTGTTCTCCTGCGTTCCACCGTTGCCGTTATGTCCAGGAAGACTAATTCATCTGCCCCCTGTTTTGCATATTGTGTTGCCAGTTCCACGGGGTCCCCGGCATCCTTTATATCAACGAAGTTGATGCCTTTTACGGTGCGGCCATCCCGGATGTCGAGGCAAGGGATGATACGTTTCGCAAGCCCCCCCGCATACCCCCCCGCCCCTGAAGGGGAGCTGTGGAAGTTTGTATCATAATTTCGGGTTTTCATTATTGCAATGTCTTTAATTGTATTTTTTTAGCTCCTGTAAAGAGATTAATCCTTCGTAAATAGCTTTACCGATAATAGCGCTGCTGCAGCCGGCTGTTTTTACCAGTTCAATATCTTCCGTGGTGGTCACACCACCGCTTGCGGTTAATTGTATGCCCGGGAAACGTTGGATAATTTTTTTATAGAGCTCAATGGAAGCACCCTGCATGGCGCCATCTTTTTTTATGTCTGTGCAGAAGAATTGTGTGACGCCAATGTCAAGCATTTTTTGCAGGAAGTCGTATATGCCGATGCCTCCATCCTCCAACCATCCGCTGATCTTAATTTTTTCTTCGTACACATCTGCGCCAATAAAAAACTTACCGGCACCATAGGTTTGCACCCACGCTGCCAGCAGACCGGGTTGCCTCACCGCCAGGCTGCCGATCGTGACCATCGTGGCACCGGCATCCAGCACTGCTTTTACATCTTCCTCCGTTTTTACGCCGCCGCCGAAATCGATCCGGAGTCTGGTACCTGCAGCGATCTGCTCCAGCACTTTAATATTTTTAATCACACCAGCTTTGGCACCATCCAGGTCCACAAGGTGCAGCCGGTCCAGGCCTGCATCTTCGAACTGCCTGGCCGCATCCAGCGGGTGATCATAATACACTTTTTCTTTAGCATAATCGCCATGGGTGAGGCGCACAGCCTTGCCATTGATGAGGTCGATGGCGGGGATCACAAAACCCCCTGACCCCCTATTACCCCTGTCCCCTAAAGGGGAACCAGGATTGATATTGTTTTCTATAGCTGACAATGTATCTTAATTGATAGGTTAATAGAACAATCT
>JAKFCK010000226.1:0-7763 GCA_036676685.1 Chitinophagaceae bacterium
ACCGTGATCTGGGCGGCAGGAATCAGGGGCAACGTACCGGTTGGGGTGCACCCCGATTTGATTGTTAAAGGCAACCGGATCAAAACAGACCGGCAATGCAGGATTGAGGGCTTCGATAATATATATGCCATTGGTGACGTAGCTTACATGGAAGAACCAACTTATCCAAAAGGTCACCCACAGGTAGCCCCCGTGGCCATGCAACAGGCAGACCTGCTCGTGAACAACCTGGAAAGGGTGCAAATGAAAAGCGGGGACAAGCATATCCTGAATTTTGAGTATAAGGATAAAGGTGCGATGGCTACCGTGGGCAGGAACCTTGCGGTAGTAGATATTCCGAAACCGAAATTGCATTTTGGGGGTATCCTGGCATGGTTTATCTGGATGAGCCTGCACCTGATGCTCATACTTGGGGTGAAAAACCGGTTTTTTGTTTTTATCAATTGGGTTACAAATTATTTTACCAGGGATCAAAACCTCAGGTTGATCTTCAAAGAGTTTTATAAAGAGAAGTAATGGAAAAAGGGAAATCCAGGAATTTTTTGCAGGCGGAATGGAAAAACCTGATTATGGCGAACTACGAAGTAAATGCCGATGTCTTAAAGCCATTTCTTCCACGTTATACAGCGTTGGATCACTACGAGGGAAAAACCTTTGTAAGCCTCGTGGGGTTTATGTTTGCCAACACCAGGGTATTGGGCGTAAGGGTACCCTTCCACATCAATTTTGAAGAAGTGAACCTGCGGTTTTATGTAAAACACCAGGATAAAGATGAAGAGAAAAGAGGGGTGGTATTTATTAAAGAAATTGTGCCAAAGGCTGCGATCAGTTTTATTGCGAATACCCTGTACCGCGAGAAATACTGCACAATGCCGATGTTGTCGTCCTGCAAACATGAAGAGGAATTAAGACTAAGCTATAAATGGAAATTTAATAAAAAATGGAACGCTATAGAAGCCGTCGCAGAAAGTGTAGCCATACCTATAGATGCGGGCAGCGAAGAAGAATTTATCGCAGAACACTATTACGGCTATTCAAAATACAGCGCGTTAAAAACGTTCGAGTATAAAGTTGCACATCCCCACTGGAATGTGTACCCGGTAAAAGAATATTTTATTGATTGTGATTTTGAGGGCTTATATGGAACAGCATTCTCCTTTTTAAAAACAGCAACACCCTCCAGTGTGTTCGTGGCGAAAGGTTCGGGCATAACCATTTCGGGTAAACGGGCTTTATGAACCAAACTGTTCCAGTATTTTTTTGGCCATGCTTTTAAAACCAGGGGTTTGTGTGGCCAGCTGATTTTCTATTAATAATTTAATCTCCGGCTCGATTTCCGGGTATTCCCGGGAAAGTTCACCGAGCACAGCAAGGCTAAAAACCTTTACAGCTACGGCTTCAGTCGGGGAAGCCAGGTAATCAAAACAAATATTCATGAATTCTCCCTGGTATCTTTTGGGAATAACCACGTATTGTAGCAGCCGTGTCCCGTTCCGTTTAACCGCGTTGTGCAAATTTGGCTTTTGCAAATATTTTACCAGCGACGACCAATGTTTGTTGATAAAAGCCGGGTGGGCAGACACGCAATAACTCACCGGCCAAGCCGCTCTCTGCGTCACACGGGGTTCATCTTCCAGGAATAACCTGAACAACTCATCAAATCTTGCCTGCGAATCACCGACCCAGTTGACGATCCGGTCACATTGTGCTTTTGAGTGTTCTTTTAATATCTCCCGGCGCAGATCCATTATAGTTTCTTTAGCAGCTCCATGATCTTTTTTACCTCTTCCATATCCAGTGCAACGGATTGGAGTTTTTCGGCCATGCCGGGATGCTTAAATTTCATTTTACTTTCTGCAAGCGTCCGGGCGGAAGTGTGAAACTCCCGGGCTCCTGTGTTCTTTGCCAGCTGCACGATATTTTCGGCGCGAACACCACTGCCGGGCATAATGATGATCCGGTCATTTGCCTGCCGAACGAGCGCTGCAATGTTTTCCGCGCCATCAATCGCATTTGGCAGGTTGCCTGAAGTGAGAATTCTTTCGCAACCAATTTCTATAATTTCTTCCAGGGCTTTTTCCGGATCATTTACGCGATCAAATGCCCTGTGAAAAGTTACGCCCATAGGGTAGGCTAAATTAACCAGCTGGCTGCAGCGTTGCGTGTCTACGGAGCCATCGGCATTCAGCATGCCGATCACCACGCCATCACACCCGAGTTTTTTACAGGCGCTGATATCTGCTTTCATTATGTCAAACTCAACATTGTTGTATAAAAAGTCGCCGCCGCGTGGGCGTATGATGGGATATAATTCAATATCCACATTTTTTCGTGCTGCTTTTATAAATCCGTAAGATGGGGTAGTACCCCCTTCCCCGGGATTGTCACAAAGTTCGATACGGTGCACATTAGTTTGCTGCGCCGCGATACACGCATCAATTGTGAAAGCGATTACTTCGAGTTGGAAGTCCATAAAGAGTAAATGGTGAATAGTGAATAGTGAATGGTGAATGGTGAATAGTGAATAGTGAAAATGCGAAGTTCGTTATTTTATTTGACCGTTGAAAATAACCGGGGGGAATGGGACAAGGGGACAATAGGTCAATGAGTCAATGGGTCAATGGGTCAATGGGTCAATGAGTCAATGGGTCAATGAGTCAATAGTGAATGGTGAAAAAATGTGGACTGTTGTTTTTTCCAACTTAAAAATGGTTGGGGCTAGCTATGATCCTAAAATTTCACCATATCATATACTATTCCCCATTCACAGAACTATTATTCATCCCAGCTTTTAAAAGCTTAAACTTAGCTGCGACCTTCCAAATTTCACTATTCACTATTCACTTCTGTACTAACAGTCACAACTCACAAACCCGCCCCTATATCAAAAATTTCGCCTTCACTATCTTATTTTCCCTGGCTGTTTTGAGAGCGTACACAAAACCTTCCTGTATAGCATATGCACCATGCCGGCCATGTTTGTCCATAGCCAAAAATCCTACCTGCAGTGTTTTTGCTTTCACCGGATTTATTTTTACTATACGTTGAACAGCTTTTTTACAGGCGAGTTCCGGGCTATACCCCTGCCTCATAAATTCTACCACAAGGTGTGTCCCGCATATCCTTATTACTTCTTCACCAACACCACTGCTGGTGGCGGCACCCACTTCATTATCCACATACAAACCTGCGCCCACGATGGGAGAATCACCTGCACGGCCATGAATTTTAAAAGCCATGCCACTGGTGGTAACCGCGCCGGAAAGATCTCCCCCCTGGTCCAGGGCGATTAGGCCCATAGTATCGTGGTTAGCGGAACCATCTTCAAAAAAAGGAGGGGCGAAGGGGCCGTTTTGTTTTTTACCCGGGGCATTGACGGGGAGGTTCTCGATATTGATCACCGGCTTGTACTCACTTTTTATTTTCCAATCATCATATGCTTTTTTTGCATCCTCGCTTAACTCCGCGCTTTCCAGGGGAAAGCCGTTTTCCTTTGCAAACTGTTGTGCTCCGGCACCAACCAGCATTACATGGGGGGTTGTTTCCATCAACTTCCTGGCCACGGCTATCGGGTGTTTTATTCTCTCAATACCTGCAACAGCCCCACAATTAAAGCGATGGTCCATTATACAGGCATCCAGTGTAACGTACCCGTCACGGTCAGGATATCCCTGTAAACCCACGCAACAATTTTGCTGTGTTTCTATAAACATTGCCCCGGCTTCTACTGCATCCAGCGCTTTGCCATTTGCATTTAAAACTTTCCATGCGGCTGCATTCACCATCATTCCGCTGTCCCAGGTAGAGATAACGATAGGTTTATGCGCAGGTGCAGGCCAGGAAGGAACGGTGAGTGCCCCAAATCCGAGGGAACTCATTTTCAGGAATTTTTTTCTGTTCATCCAGGATAGGTTAGTGTGTGTGCATGGTCAGTTTTTTGATCATTTCCGACGAAATACTGTCAGCATAAGTACCGAAGGCACTGGTAACAACGCCTTTCATCGTGCCGTCCTTTGAAGTGACGGCGTATACCACGTCCTCGTCGGAAGGATTTGTTTCTCCTTCAAAACGGTGTACTTCGGTGATCTCGAATTCCGACGGGTTCAGGCAAAGATCAGTCTGCACACAGATCAATTTGTCGAAGGCTAAATTAAAATCGAGACCATAGCCCCGGTCTTTTAGGCCATTGATGGCGGCCACCACCGTATCATATTGGTACATACCAGCAATTTTGCTAAAGATACTAAAAACATCATCTTTTGGCTCCGCTGCTTCATCATTGATCCATCAGCAATGGGCGGCCACTTCCCCGGCCAGCTACAATTGTAGGATGTGTTCTCTTTTGCCCGCTACTGCAGCCCCGAACTTTAGAAGGATAGATTGCTTAACTTGCATAGGAAAAATACTCCCATTTGCACAGCCATTCTTTTCAAAAGGAAAAGAGTGGTTAAAAAAGAGAATGAAGTTATAAATATGAACAAAAAGAAAACAGAGAGCCCAAAGAAAAAATCTTCCCAAACAAAAACACTTAAAGGTAAATTAGACATCAGCCGCAGCGGTATGGGTTTTGTCATTGTTGAAGGGGAAGAAACTGACATCATCGTGAAGCCGCATAATTTCGGAAAGGCTTTTCATGGGGATATTGTGAGGGTGCAGGTAAACCTGGAATCCGGCGGTTCCCGCCGTGTAGAAGGTATCGTGCTGGATGTAGCAGAAAGAAAACAAACAGATTTTATCGGCACGGTGGAACTAAATAAAAACGTTGCTTTTTTTGTTGCAGCCTCGGAAAAACCTATACCGGATTTTTATATCCCGGTGGAAAAATTGAATGGTGCGGTAGACGGCAGCAGGGTAGTGGCACGACTGGTGCGATGGGACAAAAATGATAAAAAACCACAAGGAGAAGTGATCAGTATTTTGTCTGCAAAAAATGAAGGCGATATGGCGATGAAGGAAATACTGATAGACGCTGGTTTCCCCCTCGCTTTTGAAGAGGCTGTGATTAAAGAAGCGGAAAGTTTGCTGGACAAGATCACCCGTGAAGAGGAGAAAAAAAGAAAAGACTTCAGGGACATCCTGACGTTTACGATAGATCCCGCTGATGCGAAGGATTTTGATGATGCAATTTCCATCCGTAACCTGGATAACGGTAATTACGAGATTGGTGTTCATATCGCCGACGTCAGCCATTTCGTGAAGCCCGATAGTATTCTTGATAAAGCGGCTTATGCCAGGGCTACAAGTGTTTACCTGCCGGATAGGGTAAACCCGATGCTGCCGGAAAAAATATCGAATGAACTATGCTCACTCCGTCCGAACGAGGACAAATATACTTTTTCTGTAGTTTTCCAGATATCCAACAGGGCGGAGATCAAACACAAATGGATCGGTCGTACCATTATACATAGTAACCACCGCTTCACCTACGAGGAAGTGCAGAATACTATTGAGACCAAAGAAGGATTGCATTTCAAACCGATCCTTTTGCTGAATGACCTTGCGCAAAAATTCAGGGCAGAAAGATTTAAGAATGGTGCTATTAATTTTTCATCCCAGGAAGTACGTTTCAAGCTGGATGAAAAAGGCGATCCTATCGGTATTGTGGTGAAGGAGAGTAAAGAATCACATCAACTGATCGAAGAGTTTATGCTGCTGGCCAACGGTACTGTAGGAGAGTATGTTTCCAGGATCAAGATCGACAAAGAGCCCATACCATTTCCATACAGGATACATGATGAACCCAGCGAGGAAAAATTAATTCCCTTTGCCGCCTTTGCCCGGAAGTTCGGTTATACATTTGACATGAAGGATGAAATGGAGGTGGCAACATCTTTCAATAAACTCCTGGAAGATGTACAAGGCAAACCCGAGCGACACGTGTTGGAACAACTCGGTATACGCACTATGTCTAAAGCTATTTACACCTCCTCTAATATCGGCCATTATGGTTTAGGCTTTGAAAACTATTGCCATTTTACCTCTCCCATACGGCGCTACACGGATGTGATGGTGCACCGCATTGTGCAGGAATGCCTGGATAAAAACCTGAAGATAGATAAGAAGATGGATGAAAAGTGTAAGCACTGCAGCGACCGGGAACGTGCAGCAATGGAAAGTGAAAGAGCAGGGAATAAATATAAGCAAGTACAATATATGCAACAATTTTTGGGTGATGAGTTTGATGCCATCATCAGCGGCGTCTCCGCCTTTGGGTTCTGGGCAGAAACTGCGGAACATAAGTGTGAAGGGCTGGTAAGTGTTCGTGACCTGAGTGAGCATGATGATTTCCGACTGGATGAAGCTGATTATTCGCTGGTGGGTATGAGAACCAAAAGAAAATTCCGCATGGGCGATAAAGTGAAAATAAAAGTGGTAGCCGCTAACCTTACCAAACGGCAACTGGATTATGAGTGGATACCGGATCATGCGAAAGTTGTTTCTCACACCAAAGCCGAAAAACCTGCCAAGCCTGCAAAAGCAGCTAAGTCAGCCAGGCCAAAAGTGAAGAAGTAACAGTGGTCCTTTGTTGCATGGCTGAGCAGCAGTGGGCATTTACTGTAATATCTTATTCATAAATAAAATTAGATTTGATAAGAGGTTATGGCCTATCCGCCACAACTACCGCCTAATAAAACAATATGCAATCTTTCATCTCGCTGTCCACTGCTTTTGAGGAACAATTTACAAAAAGGCATTTCCCTGTTGTGCCCGCAAATTTGTATGATGCGTCTCAATATATTTTAGGTATTGGGGGCAAAAGGGTGAGGCCGGTAGCTGTACTCATGGGCAATGAACTCTTCAGCGAGATCGACCCGGATGCTTACCACGTTGCCAATGCTATTGAGCTGTTCCATAATTTTAGTTTGATACATGACGATATCATGGACAAGGCACCTTTGAGGCGGGGCCTGCCCACGGTACACGTGCAATATGGTGACAGCACTGCTTTGCTTGCCGGGGATGTAATGTTGGTAGCAGCTTATGAATACCTTAATAAGATCAAAACGGATCACCTGCATAAGATCATCAATTTGTTCAATAAAACGGCGAAGGAAGTTTGCGAGGGACAACAACTGGATATGGATTTTGAAAAAAGATCATCGGTGAGTATGGATGAGTATGTCAATATGATCACGTTGAAGACTTCTGTTTTATTAGCGTCTTCTTTGCAGATGGGTGCTGTACTTGGTGGTGCGGGGTTGGGGAATCAACAACATCTTTATGAATTTGGCAAGAACCTGGGTATCGCGTTCCAGGTGCAGGATGATTACCTGGACTGCTTTGGTGACCCGGAAAAATTTGGTAAACAGGCGGGCGGGGATATCCTGTCCAATAAAAAAACATTCCTGATGATCCACACCATGGATGTAGCGAATGAAAATCAAAAGCAGCAATTACAACTACTCATGGATACCAACCCCCCAGACAAAGTTGCTAAAGTGCTGCAATTATTCAGGGATTGTAAAGCGGATGTGTGGGCGGCATCATTAAAAGGACGATATTTTGATGAAGCGATAAAACATCTTGAAGATACTGCTGTGCTTACGGCAAGGAAAACTGAGCTGACCCGGCTTGCCGAATATCTCCTGCAACGGGACAGTTAGCCCCCAAACCCGGTAGTCTCGTATTCACTGGCTACCATTGGCGCAAAATAAAAATATTTCGCTATTTTCCGTTTTTCAAATTCAAACTGGCCCATGTCTAATTCTTTATTCAGGAGAAAAAATATTTCCTCCATTTTAGCAGAAGGTAGTGACGATCCC
>JAKFCK010000227.1:0-2189 GCA_036676685.1 Chitinophagaceae bacterium
AACCGGGCCTCCCAGGCAATGCGGGATTCTATAGCGGGTTACGGTGGACAATTTTTGCCCCGTTGCCTGGATGATAATAAGATCATTGTAGTGGCAGATGGCGATATCGTTTTGAATTCAGTTGTGAAAGGCGGGGAACCCATACCCATGGGAATGAATCCGTACACTTACGGTTCCCAGCGTGCATTCCCTTTTGCCAACAAGGATTTTTTACAAAATTGTCTGGACTATCTTGTGAATACAGGGGGATTAAGCGAAGCAAAAGCCAAGGATTATGTGGCCCGCTTCCTGGATACTAAAAAAGTAAATGATCAAAAAAGTTTTTGGCAGGCTATTAATATCGCGGTACCAGTATTGCTCGTGATCATTTTTGCATTGTTATTTCAATGGAACCGTAAAAGAAAATATTCAACATCTTAGTAATGGATAAATCTCAATTAATATACGTCGTATTTATAGCCGTGGTGCTTATTGCCCTTGTTTTTGACCTTGGATTGCTCAGTAAACAGGGCAAAACTATCACACTGAAAGCTGCGCTTATTCAAACCTGCTTTTGGGTAGGGTTGTCACTATTATTTTGTGGATTTATATTTTATGAAGACATGGATGGCCAGGGAAAACAGGACGCCATAAAGTATATCTCGGCTTACCTGTTGGAATGGTCCCTTTCTATTGATAATATTTTTGTCTTCATCATTATCTTCTCTTTTTTTAAAGTGAAGCAGGCAAACTATTCAAGGGTTTTGTTACTGGGCATTTTGATGGCGATAATTTTCAGGATATTGTTTATCGCCATAGGAAGTGAACTGGTAGCGCGTTTTGACTGGATCATGTATGTTTTCGGGGCTTTCCTGTTATTTACCGGTTATAAGATGTTTACTGCAAACGAGGAGGAGGAGTTCAACCCGGAAGATAACTGGGCTTTTAAACTGATGACCAAATATTTCCGGACGACGAACGAAGAGCCTCATGGCAGGTTTTTCATCAAAAAAAATAACAAGACCTATCTCACCAAACTCACTATGGTGGTTATTATGCTGGGCCTTATAGACATTGTTTTTGCCATTGATTCTATTCCAGCTGTCTTCTCTATTATCCCTGACCCGGACGATAAGCTACTCATCTATTCATCGAATATATTTGCAGTTCTGGGGCTGAGAAGCCTGTTCTTTTTATTGCAGGGAGCAGCTAATAAATTCAATTATCTCCAGCATGGTATTGCAGTGGTACTCTTGTTCATCGGCGCTAAAATGCTGGTGGAAAAATGGGTACATATCCCCGTATGGGCATCGTTGATGGTAATTGTTGTTTGTATCGGGGGGTCTATTATGTATTCCGTATTCTCAAATGACGAAACCGGGGAAGATATCATAGAAATAGCCCCGGAAAACACCGGTGATGGCACAGGGAAGATCGATTAATTTGAATAGTGATCCATTTGTCATGCAAACATTAAAGTTCTCAGATATTGCAGCCTTGTTGCAGGTAAACCCTGTTCAGCAACATAGTGACCCCGTAATTCGTTTGCTGCTTACTGATAGCCGCAAACTGCTTTTTGCATCTGAATCCCTTTTTTTTGCAATAAGTACCCCTAAAAAAGACGCGAATGAATTTGTCCCTCCTCTGTATACAAGTGGTGTGAGGTGTTTTATTACTGATCATTTTAGCGCGGCAGATGCTGAAAGGCTTGGGGAGGCTAATGTAATTGTCGTGGAAAATGTGCGGGATGCATTGCATACTATAGCAGCGTTTCACAGGCACAGATTTAACTACCCCGTGATTGGGATTACCGGGAGCAACGGTAAAACAATTGTGAAAGAATGGCTTTACCAGTTGTTGGAGACGGACTATGCAATTGTGAGAAGTCCCAAAAGTTACAATTCACAACTGGGGGTTCCCTTATCTGCCTGGCAGATGGATGATAGTTATACCCTGGGTATTTTTGAGGCAGGCATTTCGCTCCCCGGGGAGATGGACCGCCTGCAAAAAATAATTGATCCAGGGATCGGCATTTTTACTTTTTTAGGTTCTGCTCATGACGAAGGCTTCCCGGATCGCGAACAAAAAGTCCGGGAGAAACTAAAATTATTCAAAAACAGCCAGGCAATAATCTATTGCTCGGATGAAACAGTACTTGATAATGCTGTGGCAGGATTTGTGGCCGGTAAACAGGTTAAATTATTTGCCTG
>JAKFCK010000228.1:0-7058 GCA_036676685.1 Chitinophagaceae bacterium
TTTTACGTGCTGGCTGTGATTGAAGTACACATGGTCTGGCAGGTTATGAATTCTCACCCACTCAATTGGTTTGGCACCGTCAGGTATACCGTCTTTGTTATTATCGGGGTTATAGGCTTTTGTATCAGGATTCCATCCTGCATATTCGTAAAGTTTTTGGATCTCTGCCGTACCATCCACTTCTGTACCGTCTTCTTTAAAGATCTTTTCACCTGCGTACTCCTTGATGGCCATATGGCAATTCATACAAACATTTACAGAAGGAATACCCGCTTGTTTGCTATCCTGTGAGCTGCCATGGCAGTACAGGCAACTGATCTGGTTTACACCAGCATGCACTTTATGTGAGTAGTAAATAGGTTGTTCCGGCTGGTAGTTTTTAGTGCGGCCCAGGCCAATGGCACCATCTATAGTGTAATAACCTCCCAATCCAAACAATACAAGGATTGCAGTCATCAGGTAACTTTTGTTCCTGTAGAAGGGAACAGGCTCACCGCGATGCACACCTTCTTTTTCGTCGGTGAGTTTGCGCAGGTTGCTGTTTACCTGTAATAATATAAAGGCAACCAGGGCCAATACAAGTGTGAGGATACCGAATAACAGGGAGTTATCGGTTGCAGGCTGGCCTGTTGCAGTTTTACCCGGTTCTTCTACCGGGGCTTTGAAGTCATCAACATACTTCATAATGGCATCGATCTCTTCATTTTTTAAAGAGGCGAAGCCGGTCATTACAGTTGGTTTCCACTTTTCAAACAAAGCTTTTGAATAGGCATCCGTCGCGATCATCTGGGCAGGATTATGTATCCATTTATAGATCCATTCCCCATCCGGAACCCTGCTTGCCCAGCCCTGTAATGCAGGACCAGTATAATCTTTATCGGGTTTGTGACAGTTGGCACAATTGGCTTTAAAAAGAGCCTCACCGTCGGCAGCTACAGCGATATTGTTAAAAGAAAAAAAAGCTAAAATGACAAGACTTGCGAAAACGTTGTTAATGATTTTTCTATAGCGACTCATACAGTTACTGGGGCTAAAGTGGAAAAATATCCTTACTCGGCTGCAAAAATAAGGCACGAAACCCACAAACTATCAACATTTCAGAATTTTTTTTTTCCTTATCCAGACTGGGTTTCAGCCGATTGTGGAATAATTTGAAACAACATTGTCATGTTTTTGTAACACAATATTTAACAGCTTTTAACAACAAAATTTCAGCACATCTTTCATGAAGTTTTCTGCACATTTGCAATATGTTTCAAAAATTACAGGACAAATGGAAAGTGAGTGGAACAGATTTTTTATTGATCTTTATCACTTTCGCGATCGGGGGAAGTTTGTGCGGTATCGCCGGAAAAAAAATAATGAGCTTGACCGGGATAGATAAAGGACTTGTGTGGTTGATTGTATATATAATCATTTTAACCATTATCTGGCCGCTTTGCGTTTTACTCATCAGCATTCCCCTCGGGCAGTTCCGTTTCTTTAAAAAATATATCAGCAAGATATTGGCAAGATTCACCGGTCAAAAGCCGCATGCCCCCGGCAAGGCAGCGGTTCCGGGAGGACAGGTAATACCGGGCGCCCGGTCTAATATCGCCATTTTTGCCAGCGGTGCCGGCAGTAATGCCGCAAAGATCATCGAACACTTCCAAGAAAACCCCGAGGTGAAGGTTGCCCTGCTCGTATGCAACAAACCCGGTGCAGGTGTACTAGAGGTAGCTGCCAATAATGGTATACCTGTATTAATGATAGAACGCGAACGTTTTTCCCGTGGTGACGGCTACGTGGACGAGTTAAAGCAATATAATATACAATGGATCATCCTGGCGGGTTTCCTTTGGAAGTTACCGGTAAGCCTTGTTCATGCCTGGCCTGGCCATATCATTAATATACACCCGGCGCTATTGCCCAACTATGGCGGTAAGGGTATGTACGGC
This sequence comes from Chitinophagaceae bacterium, assembly GCA_036676685.1. Lineage (GTDB taxonomy): Bacteria > Bacteroidota > Bacteroidia > Chitinophagales > Chitinophagaceae > Ferruginibacter. Next base: position 1,938 of record JAKFCK010000228.1, read on the forward strand.
AAATACGTGCACGAAGCCGTCTTAGCAGCTGGAGACAAAAAAAGCGGGATCAGTATACATTATGTAGATGAGATATATGATCATGGCGAGGTGATCAAACAAGCCTATTGTGAGATAGATGAAAATGAAACGGCAGATAGCCTGGCGGCAAAGATCCATTTGCTGGAACACGAACATTTTCCGGGAGTGATAGAGGAGGAAATAGCGAGGAAGAAAAACCCCTGACCCCTAAAGGGGAACCTCGGTGGGAGTTTCATGTTAACAATAGTGCGTTTTATTTGGGGAAAAAATGATAAGGAAATGAATTTCAAATTGAGTTTCCACAACATTTTGCTAAGAGAACAACATAGTAATACAGACTAAGAAATAAAACGCTCACTCTTTCGTCTCTTTTTCTCCTTCGAACTCTGAGCCTTTTATTAAAAAAAGATCGCGTAGGAAAATAAAGATAGCATTACGGGGATCAGGGATAACCTCGAATTTCTCTCTCTTTCGGAGACCATTCAAAATTCAACGTTCAAAATTCAAAATCCTTAGTGCGTAGATAGCCCAGATTGTCGCAGAGGACGATGGTTTTAAAAGCGAAAAACGAGTTAAAAGAAAAGTCCTTCTCACTGTTTTCAAAAATTACAAATTAATATTGAGCATCTAAAACCCCTTTTTTGCAAAGACTTTTACTCCTTTTCCTGCTTTTTACCAGTGCGTCACAAGTTCGGGCACAGCTTACCGTTAGCGGCACCGTGCTGGATAAGAGCAAGATCAACCGGGTGGAAAATGTGCGGGTGGTGAGCACGGGTGGTATGTTTGCCATCACGGACTCAATGGGCAGGTATAGTATCCTGGTGCAACCAGGCGATTCCCTTTCATTTGTGTACAAAAACAAACCCACCCAAAAGTTCCCGGTGCTTTCCATCCCAAATCCTCAGCAATTTGAGATCTCCATCCACATGAACATAGAAAGTAAATACAGCATGATGAAGGAGGTGATCGTATATTCCAAATCTTATAAACAAGACTCGCTGGAAAACAGGGAAACCTATGCAGGTGTTTTTGGTTATTCCAAACCCGGGTTATCGACCTCTATAGCACCGGGCGGTGCGGTAGGTGCAGATGTGAATGAGTTGATCAACATTTTCCGTTTCAGGCGAAACAAAAGATTGAAGGCTTTCCAGCTCAGGCTGGAAGAGCAGGAGCAGGAACACTATGTGGACTACCGCTTCAATAAATTGCTTGTCGGCCGGATCACAGGCCTGAGCGGACCGGCGCTGGATAGTTTCGTGGTATGGTACAGGCCTGATTACGAATTTACACAGCAAAGCAACGAGATCGTTTTCAACGAGTATATATTAAAAGCCTCCTACCACTTCCGGCAGTTTGGTATCGTTTTGCCCCGGCGGAAAGAGAACTGAGTATTTGAACAGCCCGGTTACCTTCATTTTAATAACTTTATTAAATGAAAAATTTGCTGCTGCTTTGCCTTCTCCCGCTTACCCATTGTGCCCAGCCTATGAATGCCGTGGAAACCCGGGGATGGGAAACCCAGGCAAAAAATGTAACGATCATCCGGGACAAATGGGGCATCCCGCATATTTATGGCAAAACTGACGCAGATGCAGTTTTTGGTTTGATGTACGCCCAATGCGAAGACGATTTCCGCCGGATAGAAATGAATTACATTGAAAAACTAGGGCGTATGGCTGAGGTCACCGGCGAACAGGATCTCTACAATGACCTTTACCTCAGGTTGCTGATAGACACTGCTGATGCAAAAGCGGATTATAACAAAGCGCCGGCCTGGTTAAAAAAATTACTGCATGCCCATGCTGACGGTATCAACTATTTCCTCTACAAAAATCCGAAGGTGAAGCCAACATTGCTAAAACGTTTCCAGCCCTGGTACCCTTTGTTATGGACCGATGGAAGCATAGGCGCGATCAACACCGGTGGCATCACGGAGGAGCATGTAAAAAACCTGTATAGTGCAAATGGCAATGCTATAAGTTTTCATCCAAAAAAATTTGAAGACAATACAACCGGTTCGAATGGTTTTGCGATAGCGCCTTCCAAGTCAAAAAGCGGGAAAGCTATTCTTTATATTAACCCGCATGTCACATTTTATTTTCGCCCGGAAGTGCACATGGCCAGTGAAGAGGGATTAAACGTGTATGGTGCGGTTACGTGGGGGCAGTTTTTTATTTACCAGGGTTTTAATGAACAATGCGGCTGGATGCATACTAGTAGCGAGGTGGATGTCGCAGATATTTACAGTGAAAAAATAACCAGGGGAGAAAAAGGGCTCGTGTACCGATACAACAACACTTCAAGGCCTGTCGTCACAAAACAGATGACCTTGCGTTACAAAAAAGATAACAGGCTGGCCACTAAAAATATCACCGCTTATTTTACCCACCATGGGCCCGTGATGGCCAAAGGAGAAGGAGAATACTTCAGCGTGAGATCCAGCAACAGGATGATGAACGGCCTGATGCAAAGCTGGCAAAGAACAAAAGCAACGGGCCTGGCATCTTACCGGGAGATCATGGAATTAAAGGGCAACACCAGTAACAATACGGTGTTTGCCGATAACAAAGGCAATATCGCTTATTGGCATGGTAACTATGTACCGGTAAGGGATAGCAGCTTCAAGTGGGGACATCCCGTAGATGGCAGCACGGCGGCTACCGAATGGAACGGCCTGCATAATGTTGATGATATCATCCAGGTGATCAACCCCGCATCCGGATGGATCCAAAACTGTAACAGCACACCCTTCACTGCCAGCGGAACAAGCAGCCCGGAGAAAAATAAATATCCCCGTTATATGGCACCGGATGGTGAAAATTTCCGGGGGGTGAATGCCGCAAGGTTACTTGCCAATTCGGGTAACGATTTTACATTGGAAAAAATTATCTCGATCGGGTATGACAGTACCCTGGCGGCGTTTGAAGTTTTGGTTCCGGCACTGGTGCGTTCCTTTGAACAAACTTACCCGGCTGGTGGCCTAATCGCATCAACCGATTCAATGTATGGTATATTAAAAGAGCCGATCGCACTTTTAAAAACCTGGAACTATAAATCCGGCGAACGTTCTGTTGGCACTACCCTTGCAGTGGAATGGGCACAATTACTCAATGAAAGTATACACAATGTATATATCAACGAGGGTGAACCCGACCAGGTAAGTGCTACCAAAAGTTACGCTGCAGGGGCAAAATCTTCGGAACTGCTGGAACCTATGGCTGCGCTGGTAAAGGAATTAATAATGATACATGGTACATGGAAAGTGGAGTGGGGCAGCATTAACCGATACCAGCGGGTGAACGGCGACTTCTTTCTAAAATTTGACGACGATAAACCCAGCCTTCCGGTTGGATTTGCAGCATCCACATGGGGACAACTCCCTTCTTACAGCAGCGGGTACTATACAGGTAACCGTAAACGTTATGGCAGGGGTGGCAACAGCTTTATCTGTGCCGTGGAATTCGGCGATAAAATCAAAGCACGCTCTTTACTGGCGGGGGGAAATAGCAATGATCCCGCTTCCCCTTATTTTGAAACGCAGGCACTGATGTATACGAAAGGGCAATTCAAGGAAGTATCATTTTATAGGGAGGATGTAATTAAAAATAAAGTAAAGGAATACCCCCCCGGGGAATAAATATTATGAAAAAAATAATAACTATTACCATAAGCCTGCTGCTGCTTAAAAGTTCTTTCGCCCAATACGACCTGCTGATCCGGAATGGAAAGATCATTGACGGTACGGGCAACAGCTGGTACTATGCAGACATTGCCGTGAAAGAGGGAAAAATTATTTCCATCAAAAAAAATATCACCGGGGATGCCTCAAAAGTTGTCGATGCAAAAAGATTGATTGTTGCACCGGGTTTTATAGATGTGCACACGCATATTGAAGGTGATGAACTAAAAACACCCACTGCCAATAATTTTATTTATGATGGGGTGACCACTGTTATTGCAGGAAATTGCGGCGCATCCAATCTTGATATAGGTAAATACCTCCGATGGATCGACTCTTTAAAACTATCCGTAAACGTTGCCTCGCTTGTTGGCCATAATGATGTGAGGAAAGCTGTAATGGGCCGGGCCAACCGGGATGCCACCGAAGCAGAACTGGTAGCAATGGAAGCACTCGTGGAGCAAGCCATGAAAGAAGGGGCAGTAGGACTATCTACCGGTTTGATCTACATACCGGGAACCTATACTAAAACCCCGGAGATCATTCGCCTGGCAAAAGTGGCTGCAAAATATAATGGTGTGTATGCGAGCCATATGAGGGATGAGGGAGATAGTGTGACGCAGGCGATCGAAGAAGCGCTGGCTATTGGCCGGGGCGCAAATATCCCCGTGCAGATCTCCCACTTTAAAGTAAGCGGACAGCAAAACTGGGGACGGAGTAACCAGACTTTAACCATGATTTTGGCCGCGAGAAATGCAGGACTGGATGTGACCATCGATCAGTATCCCTACACCGCCAGCAGCACTTCTTTAAGCACTTTATTGCCTGATGATATTTTAGCCGATGGCCAGGATTCTATTGTTGCAAGATTGGGCCGCCCCGAGGTACAGAAAATGGTTACTGAACACATCATTAGAAGATTAAAAGTGCGTAAACTCAAACACCTGTCGTACGCTGTCGTTGCAAATTATAAAGCAGACACAACGCTGAACGGGAAAAGCATAGAAGATATTAATTTATTAAAGGGAAGAAAACATAAGATGAAGGAAGAAGCAAAAAGAAGAGGTAATAAAAAAGCATTAGCAGAGTTAGAAGCTGTTGGAGAACCTCCGTTTGTAAAAAGCTTTCAGCAATGGGGGATATTAAGAAAATGGCAAAGAAATTTCAATACATTGACCTACTCAGATGCAACAGTCAAGCACCCTGGATTATTCGGGGTCACAAAACAGATGTTTCAATCAGAGGATTATAAATTGATGGATATCATTCATAGTTTTTATCATGGATTTAAACTTATTTACACCCAATCTTTCATTGAAGAATTAGCTGAGCGTAACTTTATGGAGATGGTAAAGGAAATAACTATTCCGATCACATTCATTCATGGAAGAAAAGATTTTCATGTTCATGGCTCTTTAGTG
>JAKFCK010000229.1:0-11158 GCA_036676685.1 Chitinophagaceae bacterium
AAGAAGCAATCTCCTGTTGATTCCGGAAATTCCCGGATACTTTGATCCCTACAGCATCTGTGAGGTGTCTACGCACTAACAGAATGGTTTCAGCAGTTGGAACGGAACCAGAGATCCTTGAAGACAGCACTAAAAAATCGACGCCTGCGATCCCGTACAGGTCACAACATTTGATGAGCTCATCATCGGAAAGCAGGGCGCTTTCCAGCACAATTTTGATTGATTTGTTTTTTTTCCTTATCACGGGCAAAATGGTGTTCAACTCCGTTGCCAGGTATTGCCAGTCATTATTTTTAAGTGCCGTCATATTGATCACTACATCCAGTTCATCTACACCATCTACCATGGCCATGATGATCTCGGCAAGTTTAGCTTCGATCACGCTATATCCATAGGGATAAGAAATAACCGTAGCTAGTCTAACCGGTGCACCAGCCAGTAAAACTTTTGCTTTTTCGGCAAGCAGTGGCGGAACACAAATGGCCGCCACACTATTTTCCACGGCTTTTTTGCAGAGCAATTCAACTTCTCTCAGGGTTGTTTCGGGTCTCAGGATAGTATACTCAGTTTGAGATTCGGGGGTTTGTTGCATCTTATAATTATTGCGCGAGATAATTTAATAGCCGGCCTTTGCCCCGCCAATATTTTCAATAGGATGCCACGTAGTTTTGATTTCCTGGGTATCCATAATAAAATACGGCGACTGCCCTTTTTCACTTACCCAGTCCACATCATCATATAACACAACTCTTTTCATGTTCAGCGCAGCTTTCTCCTGGATAAGCTTTTTATGCTCCATATTTTTCTCACAATACACGATGGCATTCACATCCATGTGATCTGCAAAATACGGTACAAGCTCATCCGGCTTACCGGTAAGTAAATTGATCACTCCACCGGGTACGTCTGACGAATTGAGCACTTCTGCCAACGTGACCACGCACAACGGCGAAGCATAGGAGCCCAATACCACGCAGGTATTACCGCCAATGATGACGGGCGCAATCACCGATACCAGCGACAACAAAGAGTTGGATTGCGGCGCAATTACAGAAACCACACCAGTTGGTTCGGGTACCGAAAAATTAAAATGAGATGATGCTACAGGATTAACGGAACTATACAACTGTTGGTATTTATCGCACCATCCCGCATAATAGATCAACCTGTCTATAGATAATTCCACATCTGTTTCTGCCGCGGCTTTACTCATGGATTGCTTTTGCAATTCATCGATAAACTGTGCTTTTCTCCCCTCCAGCATCTCAGCTATACGATAAAGAATCTGCCCGCGGTTAAATGCAGCCCTGCTACCCCAATCACCAAACGCCGTCCTCGCCGCCACCACAGCCTCGCGAAAATCTTTTCTTGAGCTCAGGCATACGTTGGCCAGTTTCTCCCCCTTTGCGTTTTCCGGAACGTAATAACGTCCTGATTCAGTCCTTGGAAATTTTCCGCCGATGTAGATTTTGTAGGTTTTTAGTATTTGTAGTCTGGGCATTTTGGTTTTCGTTTAAGGTTTAACGTTTAAGTCGTTTAACGTATGACATAACTTTCGTAGTTCACGAAAAATTCTTGCTTTCTAATTTTTTTTTCGTTCACCTTGTATTGGTGTTTTCTGTAAATAAACAATAAACTTTTGCAGCATTGAACTTACTCTCACTGCCAAAGTCAAAAATTCTTCAAATTGTTCCTTGTTTATATAATTTCTGTCATAGGCCCTATAAAGCTGAGAACGAAATTCCCCGCATGATCCTTTGGAGAATCCAAGAAACTGAATAAACTCTCCCCTGGTGCCTCTTTCAAACCCTTCCGCAATATTATCCATGATAGACCCAGAAGAACCCTCAACCTGGCCAATCAATCTAAAATTATTTTTAAAACAGCCACTGTCTATCAGAAGCCCCACCTTGTTACAGAGCTCACGGCTAACCTTCCAGGCGTCAAGTTCCTCGAATGTTTTGATAGTTGACATAGTATTGTACGCTTAAAAATCTAAAATGATAACGCATCAAGTCATACAGATCTCCAACGATAAACGTTAAACGTTAAACGTTAAACGCTTCAGACCAATTTCACATACCCCCACAACCCATGTAATCCGCCTTCACGCCCATAGCCACTTTCTTTATAACCCCCGAACGGAGATGTCGGATCAAATTGATTGAAGGTATTTGCCCATACGACACCTGACCTCAACTTAGTGGTAAGATTAAATATTTTGGAGCCTTTGTCGGTCCACACGCCGGCGGAGAGGCCATAGGGGCTATTGTTCGCTTTTTCAATTACTTCGTCATCCGTACGGAATGTTTGCACTGCCAGCACCGGGCCAAAGATCTCTTCCTGGGAGATTCGGTTGCTTTGAGCCACGTTGGTAAAAATAGTCGGCCTGCAGAAAAATCCTTTTGAAGGAATATCTGCACTGGTCTGGTACATTTCCGCACCTTCACTTACACCGATCTTTAAATATTTATTGATCACGTTTAATTGCTCACGGGAATTGATCGCACCGATATCAGTGTTTTTATCGAGCGGATCGCCCACGATCAGTGTCTCCAGGCGGTCTTTTAATTTCCTGATCACTTCTTTATAAACAGACTCCTGCACATACAACCTGCTTCCGGCGCAACATACATGCCCCTGGTTAAAAAATATCCCGTTGATCACACCTTCTACAGCCTGGTCGATAGGTGCATCGTCAAAAATGATATTCGCAGCTTTGCCCCCCAGTTCCAGTGTGGCTTTTTTCCCGGTTCCTGCGATGGATCGCTGGATAATTTTCCCGACCTCTGTTGAACCTGTAAAGGCAATTTTATCTACCCCGGGGTGATTCACCAGCGCAGCACCTGTCGCCCCGGCGCCGGTAATAATATTCACTACCCCTGGCGGCAGGTCTGCTTCCTGTATGATCTCGGCCAGTTTGAGCGCAGTAAGCGGCGTAGTTTCTGCAGGCTTTAGCACCACTGTATTGCCCGTCGCCAAAGCAGGCGCTATTTTCCAGGCCGCCATGAGCAGTGGGAAATTCCAGGGAATGATCTGGCCTGCAACGCCGAGGGGTTGGGCAGTGCGGTTAGGAAAAGCATATTCCAGTTTGTCTGCCCAGCCCGCATAATAAAAAAAATGGTTGGCTGCTGTAGGCACATCAAAATCGCGGCTTTCACGAATGGGTTTCCCCCCGTCCAATGTTTCTATCACGGCAAACTCTCTTGCGCGTTCCTGCATCATGCGGGCAATGCGGTAAATATATTTTGCCCGCTCTTTGGCAGGCATTTTTTTCCAGGTTTTATCGTAGGCATTTCGTGCTGCCTTCACTGCTTTGTCTACGTCAGCTGCATTCGCTTCTGCTACCTCGCTCAGCTTTTCTTCTGTAGCCGGATTGATGGTGCTGAAATATTTTTTGCTCAGCGGCTTTTCAAATTTCCCGTTGATAAACAAATCATACCTCGCATTGATCTTGGCAGCAGATTTACTCTCCGGTGCGGGAGCGTATTTGCGTGCACTTTCAAACTTTAGTTTGAGGGTGTTATTCTTCGCAGTCTTCTTAACCATAATTTTACTTTTTATAACAGACCCTAAGGCCACTATTATGTGTATTTAAAGCTTTCTTCCATGTCAGGCTCTAGTGGTGTTAGTAGGTTTTGATAATTTTCACGCAAAGAAGCAAAGAAAAATACAAAAGAAGCAAAGCTCACTTTGTTTCTTTTGCTTCTTTGCGTGAAACCTAGTCTATCGAAAAATAATCCTTCCCCTGGTATACCCCCGTTTTTTCCTTCATCAGTTGCATCAGCACATCATTGGCCAGGCTGCTGGCGCCGAAGCGGAACCAATGATTATTCATCCAGTCTTCTCCTAAAATTTCATTCAGCATTACCAGGTAATGCAAAGCTAGTTTTGATTTGGAAATACCCCCGGCAGGTTTCATCCCGATCATTTTCCCAGTCTTATAATAAAAATCCCGGATGGCTTCCAGCATAACCAGCGTTACCGGCATGGTTGCAGCCGGGCTGATCTTACCAGTTGATGTTTTAATAAAATCTGCACCCGCATACATAGCAATATCACTGGCCCTCCTCACTTTATCATAGGTCACCAGTTCCCCTGTTTCCAGGATCACTTTTAACCGCGCTTCGCCGCAGGCTTCCTTGATAGCGGCAATTTCGTCAAATACATAGTTGTATTCCCCTTCCAGGAATTTCCCCCTGCTGATGATCATATCGATCTCATCGGCTCCATTTTGCACTGCGAATTTTGTTTCACTGATCTTTAAATTCCGGGGGGCCTGCCCGCTGGGGAAACCTGTAGCTACCGAGGCCACTTTTACCCCTGAATCACCCAATGCTTTTTTTGCAGTTGCTACCATAGAGGGGTAAACGCAAACCGCAGCTACGGTTGGCAGACCGGGATAGGTATCATGAAGATGTACTGCTTTATAGCACATTTGTTTTACCTTACCTTCCGAGTCTTTTCCCTCCAAGGTCGTAAGATCTATCATATTGAGGGTAAGCAGGAGACCGTTTACTTTAGTTTCTTTTTTAATACTTCTTTTAGTAAAACGGGCAGCTCTTTCTTCAATTCCAACCTGGTCTATGCGGGCGGGCAAACTAAATGACGGAACAGTTATTAATTTTTCTATCATAATATTGATTAGGCAAATGCAAAGTTAGTTTAAAGGTAAAGAATGTTGATACGGATGCAAACCGAAAATTAAGCAGTCAACCGAACTGATTCATTTTTTATAATTAACTTGAAGTCGCACACACATGTCAATAACAACTATGTACCGTATTCCCGAATCGGAACTTATCCTGGATAAACGCGGGGCTATTTATCACCTCGGCCTGAGACCGGAAGAAATAGCTCCCACAGTATTACTGGTAGGTGACCCCGGCAGGGTTAAAGTAGTGAGCAGGTATTTTGATCGTGTAGAGTTTGAATGGCAACACAGGGAATTTATCACTCATACCGGATTTATTGGTAACCAAAGGATCTCGGTGATCAGCACTGGTATTGGTCCCGATAATATCGATATAGCTATCAACGAAATAGACGCACTTGCCAATATTGATTTCAACACACGAATGGTCAAAGCCAGCCTGAGTTCCTACAACCTGATTCGTTTGGGCACATCGGGATCCCTCCAGGCAAATATCCCCGTGGACAGTTTTGTAGCCGGCACCCATGGCCTTGGGTTTGACAATGTCATGCATTTTTACGAAAAAGAAAACACGGCTGCCGAGATCGGGTTACTGGAAGCATTTAAAACGTATACGGGGTTAACCAGCGGCAATGTTCTGCCTTACCTTTACCAGGGAAGCCAAAAGTTGTTGTCCGTTTTCAGTACCGGCTATACCAAAGGCATCACAATTGGTTGCCCGGGTTTTTTTGGACCGCAGGGTCGCATCCTCCGCCTGCCACTGGCTTACCCGGGCCTCGTGGACAAGCTCACTCATTTTTCACATGGCGAAGATTTTATATCCAATTTTGAAATGGAAAGCTCGGCAATTTACGGCCTTGGGCGTTTGCTGGGACACCAATGTGTAAGCCTGAACGTGATCGTGGCCAACAGGGTATTGAAAGAATTTTCCCCGGATGGGGCCAGGGCAGTGGACAAGCTGGTGTTACACTCCTTAAACATTATTTCTTCCAATACGTTATAAAATCGGCGAACTAAAATTTATGAGCAGCGGTTTGGTAGTATTCATTAATAGTTGTTCATTTATCCAACAGAAGTTTTTTTACCAAAAAATCATGAGTATGAGAAACATCAAAACAGCACTGCTGTTTTTTTTATTGAGTATCCGGGCCGGCGTAGCCGTTAGCCAGGAAACTTACCCTGTAAATGGCGTGGCAGATATCCGTGCGGGTGTTTTTGCCTTCACCAATGCAACGATTATCAAAGATGCTCAAACCCGGCTTTCCAATGCTACATTGCTCATCAAAGAAGGAAAGATCATCGCAGTGGGCACATCAGTGACTATTCCTGCCGGAGCTACGGTGGTGGACTGCAAGGACAAATTTATTTACCCGTCTTTCATTGATATCTACAGTGATTACGGAATTGCCGCTCCCCAGCGCCAGCCGGCAGGGTTTAATTTCAGTGCACCCGCGCAACTCACCAGTAATACAAAAGGAGCGTATGGCTGGAACCAGGCCATTCGTTCTGATGTGAACGGCGCAGGGATTTTTGCAGCGGACGAAAGCAAGGCCAAAACACTCAGGGATGTTGGTTTTGGAGTAGTACTCTCGCACCTGAAAGATGGCATCAGCAGGGGAACAGGAACAGTTGTCACCCTGGCAGCAAAACCAGAAAACATGACCATCATAAGAGAAAAAGCGTCCTCACATTATTCTTTCAGCAAGGGCACTTCTACACAAAGCTACCCCGGGAGCCTGATGGGCAGTATCGCACTGCTGCGGCAGACTTTCCTTGACGCCCAGTGGTACAAAAATAAACCTGTAACTGAAGGCACTAACCTCAGCCTGCAGGCCTGGAACAATAACCTGTCACTTCCCCAGGTCTTTGAGGCCAATGATAAATGGAACGACATCCGTGCGGACAGGGTGGGCGATGAATTCGGCGTTCAGTTCATTATAAAAGGAGGAGGTAATGAATACCAGCGGTTGTCAGAAATTGCGGCCACCAAGGCAAGTTTCATCTTGCCGCTTAACTTTCCATTAGCCATGGACGTGGACGATCCCAACGAAGCGCGCTTCATTTCCCTTGCAACAATGAAGCACTGGGAAATGGCACCCACCAACCCGGCTGCATTTGAAAAAGCCGGCATACCTTTCTCCATTACAACTGCAGATCTTAGAGACAGCAAACAGTTTCTACCCAACCTTCGTAAAGCGATAGAGTACGGGCTTAGTGAAACGAAGGCACTTGAGGCGCTGACTAAAACACCAGCGATGTTATTGAATATTTACAATGAGACCGGCAGTTTGGAATCCGGCAAATGGGCAAACTTCATCATTACGAACGGGCCGGTATTTGCCGAAAAAACAGCTATTCTTCAAAATTGGGTGCAGGGTGAAAAATACGGGGTAAAAGAAGACGGGATGCTGGAAGTGAAAGGCAATTACGCATTACAGTTAACTACAACTGCAGGTGTTAAAAATTTCAGCCTCGATGTAAAAAGTAGTACCAGTGCAGATATTCTTGTGAAGGATACTGTTGCTACAAAATTCAGCCATGATGGCAAAATAGTGAAGATCAGTTTTACGGAAACTAAAAAAGCTAAAAAAGGATTCAGGCTTAGTGGTGTCAGCAATGGGAAAGAGTGGAGCGGAACCGGCACAGACAGCGCAGGTAACTCTTTCTGGTGGACCGCTGCCTATCTGAAAGATATTGCCCCCAAACAAGATAGCAGCAAAAAGAAAGTAGCGCCCACCTTAGGAAAATTAACTTATCCCAACATGTCTTTTGGTTGGGAAGAAATGCCAAAAGCTGAAACCATTCTCATAAAAAATGCCACCGTATGGACAAATGAGAAAGAAGGAATACTGCAGAATGCAGATGTACTGATTCAGAATGGCAAGATAACAGCAGTGGGAAAAAATCTATCCAGCACGACTGCAAGAATCATAGATGGTACCGGTAAACATCTTACTCCAGGCATAATCGATGAACATAGTCATATCGCTGCAGCTTCCATCAATGAAGGGGGCCAGTCTGTAACATCAGAGGTTCGCATTGCGGATAATATTGCACCGGATGATATTGATATTTATCGCCAGTTAAGTGGTGGTGTTACTACTTCGCATATTCTGCACGGCAGCGCTAATACCATCGGCGGTCAAACCCAACTGATCAAGCTCCGTTGGGGAGCCAACGATGAAGGGTTAAAATTCAAAGGCGCCGACGGCTTCATAAAATTTGCATTGGGCGAAAATGTAAAACGCACATCTTCCCAGGCCAACAACCGTTTTCCTGATACACGTATGGGCGTTGAGCAGGTACAGGTTGATGCGTTTACCCGTGCGAAAGATTATGAAAATGCATTAAAGGGCCCGAATGCCAGGACAGTGCGCCGGGACCTGGAACTGGATGCGCTGGCAGAAATAATGAATAAAAAAAGATTTATCACCTGCCACAGCTATGTGCAGAGTGAAATCCTGGAAACGATGAAAATGGCAGAACGTTTTGGGTTTACCATCAACACCTTCACGCATATACTGGAAGGATATAAGGCAGCCGATAAAATGAAAGCACACGGTGCTGCGGCATCTACTTTCAGTGACTGGTGGGCTTATAAACTGGAAGTGCAGGACGCCATCCCTTACAACCCTGGTATCATGAGTAAGATGGGGGTAAATGTAGCCATCAACAGCGATGATGCGGAAATGGCACGGCGGCTTAACCAGGAAGCAGCAAAGGCAGTCAAATATTCCGGTATGAGCGAGGAAGATGCATTAAAAATGGTAACAATCAATCCTGCGAAGATGTTACATGTGGATAAGACCGTTGGAAGTATAAAAAACGGCAAAGATGCAGATGTTGTGTTGTGGAGTGATAACCCCTTGAGTATCTATGCGAAGGTAGAAAAAACCATCGTTGATGGTACGGTATTTTTCGACAGGGAAAAAGATAAAGAGATCCGTAAACAGGTAGCTGCAGAAAGAAACAGGCTGATATTAAAAATGATGGAAGAGAAAAAAAGCGGCAGCCCGGTTTCCCCTGCTACTCCCTCGGTACGCCAGGTGAACAGCTGCGGGGATCATGAGCATAACCATGGACTGTTAGTGGAAGAGGTTAACTAACCTTCTGAGGAATGGGAAGAACACGCAACAATTTCTTTATCAAACACAAATTCTAAAATGAAAAAATATATTATAATAATAGGTTCTCTTGTATCAGGCCTTTCTGCCTTTGCGCAGGAAACCATCTACCCTGCACCCGCTTACAAGGGATTGCTTTTTATTAAGAATGGTACTGTTCATACCGGCAACGGGCAAGTGCTTGATAATACAACGATACAGGTCAACAATGGCAAGATTGAAAAGATAGGCAGCAACCTCCCCATCCCGGCAGGTGATGTAAAAGTATTTGACGCCACGGGAAAGCACGTCTACCCCGGTCTTATTTTAAGTAATACAAGTACAGGCCTCAAAGAAATTGGCAGCCAGGTCCGTGGTAGCAACGACTTTAGAGAATTGGGTGAGATGAACCCGAATATCCAGGCTATCGTTGCCTATAATGCAGAGTCAAAAATTATCAATCCCCTCCGTAGTAATGGTATCCTGCTGGCGAATGTTGTTCCACAGGGTCCGCTACTGGCAGGAAGCAGCACTGTTGTGCAGTTTGACGCATGGAGCTGGGAAGACGCCGCTTATAAAACAAACGGTGCAATGCACTTCTATATGCCGTCTTTATTAGCACGGCAGCGGGGACCTGGCTTTGGAGGAGGTGCTCCACCAGAAGCCGACCCGTTGAAAGCCGCCATGGAAAGAATTGAAAAAGTGAAATCATTTTTACGGGAAGCCAGGGCAGCCAACGGGCAAAGCAATAAAACTGCGACCAATCTAAAATTTGATGCTGTGAAAGGGTTGTTCGACAAATCGCAAAAACTCTTTGTGCACTGCAACATTGTAAAAGAAATGCTCGTGGCAATTGATTTTGTAAAAGAGTTTGAATTTGATGTAACTATAGTAGGCGGAAGCGAAAGCTGGCAAATGGCCCCCTTGCTTAAACAAAATAATATCCCGGTCATCCTGGCTGCATTGCACAATGTTCCCACCTCTGAAGACGATGATGTGGACCAGCCGTTTAAAACACCTGCCATATTAAAAAAGGCTGGCGTGTTGTTTTCTATTACTGATGAAGATGGTACAACCACAGGGCGAAATCTCATGTTTAATGCCGGAACTGCTGCCAGTTACGGCTTAACTAAAGAAGAAGCCCTGCAGGCCATCACATTAGATGCCGCGAGAATATTGGGCGTGGCCGACCGGACCGGGAGTATCGAAACAGGTAAGGATGCCAATATTATCATCAGCGAAGGAGATATACTGGACATGAAAAGCAGCGTGGTTACAAAAGCGTTTATCCAGGGTCGTGATATTAACCTTGACGATAAACATAAGCAACTGAATGAGCGGTATAAAAAGAAGTATGGGATTAAATAGCGTATTCAATAACACGAATTGTTGTCACGAATTTCACCAATTAAAAGATGAAACAAAGGATCGCTCAAATTTCGCTGCTGGTAGATGACTATGATGAGGCTATCGCATTTTACACCCGGAAGTTGTTGTTTACTTTGGTTGAAGACACCGCACTCAGCGAAACAAAACGCTGGGTGGTATTATCTCCCTCTGGTAGCGATGGTTGTAATATCCTTTTGGCTAAAGCTGCAAACGATGAGCAAAAAAGCAGGATTGGTAACCAGACGGGGGGACGTGTTTTTTTATTTTTACACACAGATGATTTTGAAAGCTATTACCAGCATTTGATCAACAATAATGTAAAAATAATCCGCGAACGATCTGTAGAAACCTATGGAAAGGTAGCCGTGTTTGCTGACCTGTATGGCAACCTGTGGGATTTGATAGAACGTAAGAAATAGTTAAGCATTTATAAGAAATTGCCGCAGATTCGCAAATTTAACCTGCGAATCTGCGGCAAAAAATTATTGGAAGCCGCCATGAATAATCAATTAAGGTTCAACAGTTTTCCTTTTGGATATTTTACGCTGTAACTAATGCGCACTTTTTTACTTTCGCCGGGAGCAAGCTGCAGCTTCCAGGTGAGTACGCCGATCTCCTTGTTTATTTCTGCACCGTTGCTTTCCAGCAATTCGACTTCTATTTCTTTATTGGTACTGATTGGATACTGATCTTTTAAAATAAAATTGATGGCGTCTTTTTTATTATTCTTCACGGTTAATTCATAAGTGATGGTTTGCAGTTTGTTGGATCCCATAAACTTTACGCTGTTGAAGTCAACCATTTTTTCTCTCTTGACCACTACCCTTTTGTCTTTCCCTAATGTGAGATTCAGGGTATCATTTGTACTGGCCGGATCGATGAATGATTTACCTACATAAGTTCCTTCAAAAATTATATTAGCTTCCCCGGCCAGCAGGTTCAGTTTTTCCCATTCGCTGATCTCGGTGAGCAGGTAAGCCTCTTTATCGAGTTTGGGTACAGCATAAAATTT